>DATMXV010000103.1:0-6909 GCA_035561335.1 Desulfitobacteriaceae bacterium | reverse complement strand
GTATCTTATTTCTCAAACTTTGTCTAGGTTTATTTAAAAAAAAATTCACAAATGTCCAAAAAATCAAAGTTTAATTTTAATAAAGAAGGAAGGAATTGAAACAGATGAATTACCAGGAAATAATTGCCAAATACGCCGGAGTCCCCGGCGGGATCATGGAAGCCTTTCATGCTATTCAGGAAAAACTGAGCTACTTGCCTGAGGAAGCCATTACCGGGGCCGCCAGGGCCTTTGGCCTGCCGGCAGCAGAAGCTTATGGCGTTGCCACTTTTTACTCCATGTTCTCGGTAAAGCCGCGCGGCAAGAATGTGATCAGGATCTGTGAAAGCGCCCCCTGCCATGTAGCCGGTGCGGCCGCAATAGTCGCAGGCCTAGAAAAAGAACTGGGTATAAGCATGGGCGGCAGCACCCCTGACGGTCTCTTTGCCCTGGAATTTACCCAATGTGTGGGACAATGCCAGGCTACACCGGTTATAACCATTAACGGCAAAGTGTACAAGGATGTAACCTTAGCTAAACTTCCTGCCATTCTGGCTGAATATAAACAGCCTATGCCTGAATGGAAGGAGGATAAAGAAAAATGGTCAAGGAAATACGCATTGGCCTGCGCAACTATGGCAAGATAGACCCGCTGAAAATTGACGATTACCTGGCTGCAGGTGGTTATAATTCCCTGGATAAAGCCCGCGTTCTGCGTACAGCAGAACTCATTGACGAAATAAAGGCCTCCAACCTTAGAGGCCGGGGCGGCGCCGCTTTCAACGCCGGCCTGAAATGGAATTTTGCGGCCCAGGCCCAAGCCGAGCGGAAATACGTTATCTGCAATGCCGACGAGAGTGAACCAGGCGCCTATAAGGACCGCCTGATTATGGAAAACGATCCTCATAGCATCCTGGAAGGCATGGCAATCTGTGCCCATGCCATCGGAGCCGGCCAGGGTTTTATTTACTGCCGGGGTGAGTATCCCCAGGCAGCCCAAACCCTGAAAGAGGCTATAGCCCAAGCTAAAGCCAAAGGGGTTCTGGACGACTTTACAATTGAGGTCCGCCTGGGAGCGGGAGGTTACGTCTGCGGCGAGGAAACCGCCCTGATTGAATCCCTTGAAGGCAAACGGGGCGAGCCCCGGATCAAACCGCCTTTCCCGCCGGTCAGCGGGCTTTGGGGTCAGCCAACTATTGTTAACAATGTTGAAACCTTTGCTGTCATTCCGGCAATTGTGGAAAAAGGGGCCGCCTGGTATGCGGCCATCGGCGCCCCCTCCTATCCGGGTACCAAAATCCTGACCCTGACCGGTGATGTTGCCAACAAAACTTTCTTTGAGGTTCCCACCGATACGACTCTCAGGGAAGTCATTTACCAATTAGGCGGCGGTATTGCTAACGGCAAGGGGATTAAAACCGTACAAATCGGCGGGACATCCGGGGTCTTTATCCCTGTTTCCCAGTTGGATACGCAAATCAGTTTCGATGCCCTGAGAGCTATTGGGGCTTCTCTGGGTACCGGGGCAATATTCGTCTTGGATGAAAGCCGCGACCTGACTGATACAATTGCCCGGATCGCTGATTTCTTTGCCTATGAGTCCTGCGGCAAATGCACCCCCTGCCGGGAAGGTACTGCCAGGATCTATGATTTGATAGCCAAAATCAACCGGGGAAAAGGCAGCGCCGCCGATCTGGCCCTGCTGGAGAGATTGGGAAGAGTAATGTCCTGTTCCTCCTTCTGCGGCCTGGGACAGGCTGCCCCGGTGCCGGTGCTCAGTTCCCTTAAATATTTTGCCGCCGATTACCGGGCTAAGTTGAGCTGATTTCAGGAAGAGCGAAAAGGAGTGAAATAAATGGTCAATCTTACTATCGACGGAATCCCGGTTTCTGTTCCTGAGGGCTCAACTATTTTAGAGGCAGCCCGGGAGGCCGGGATCAAGCTTCCTACCCTCTGCCATCATCCCGACCAGTCCGTCAAAGCCAATTGCCGGGTCTGTGTCTGTGAAGTTGAAGGCAGCAGCCTTCTCCAGGCAGCTTGTTCCCAGCCGGTTATGGACAAGATGAACATCAAAACCGGAAGCCCCAAAGTTATCGAGGCCCGTAAAACTATCCTCGAACTTATCCTGGCCCATCATCCCCAGGACTGCCTTAACTGTATCCGCAACGAAAACTGCGAACTGCAAAGCCTGGCAGCCGAATACTGCATCAGGGACAATCCTTTTGAACCTAAGCTCAGGGGCCTGGCCAAAGATACCTCTACCCCTTCCCTTTTCCGGGACCCTGATAAATGCATCCTTTGCCGCCGCTGCCTGGAAGCCTGCAGTGTAATCCAAACTGTTAATGCCCTGGGTCTTGAGCAGCGCGGCCAGGACTGCCTGGTAGCGCCGGCCCTGGGTAAAGACTTAAGCGAAAGCCCCTGCATTATGTGCGGCCAGTGCATCCATGCCTGTCCTGTAGGCGCTATCGGTGAAATTGAGGAAATCGACAAGCTGTCGGCGGCCATTGCCGCTCCGGAAACAGTGGTTGTTACCCAGATTGCCCCGGCGGTCCGCCTGGCCTTGGCTGAAGAAATCGGTATGCAGACCGGCGAACTGCCAATGGAGGTACTCGTGGCCGGGCTGAAACAAATTGGTTTCGACCATGTCCTGCATACCAATTTCACCGCCGACCTGACGATCATGGAGGAAGGCCACGAACTGCTGGCCCGCCTGAAAAACGGAGGGCCACTTCCCATGTTTACCTCCTGCAGCCCCGGCTGGATAAACTTCTGTGAAACTTTCTATCCCGACCTGCTGCCGAATCTCTCCAGCTGCAAATCGCCCCAGCAGATGTTTGGGGCCCTGGTTAAGACTTACTGGGCTGAGAAGATGCAGCTTGCGCCTGCCAGGATCTTTTCTGTCTCGATTATGCCCTGTGTGGCCAAGAAGTTCGAAGCGGCCCGGCCGGAAATGAAGGCCAGCGGCTTCCGGGATGTTGATCTGGTACTGACCACCCGGGAAATCGGCCGCCTCTTCCGCAGGAGCGGCCTGGATTTCAGCAAACTGGCCCCCGTTGCCTTTTCACCCTGGATGGGTGAATATACCGGTGCCGCCGTAATCTTCGGGGCCACCGGCGGGGTTATGGAGGCTGCCCTGCGCACTGTTTATGAAGTTGTAACCGGAGAAACTTTAGCTGATGTCAACTTTACTGCAGCCCGCGGTTTTGAGGGGATCAAGGAAGCGGAAGTAAACCTTAACGGTACTGTAGTCAGGATTGCGATCGCTCACGGCCTGGGCAATGCCCGCAAACTCATGGACCAGGTGATGACCGGAGAGTCTCCCTATCACTTTATTGAGATTATGGCTTGTCCGGGCGGCTGTATCGGCGGCGGCGGGCAGCCGCTTACCAAAGCTAATGCCAAACGGCTCGTACGGATCGGGGCTATTTATAAAGAGGATCAGGCCTGTGCGGTCAGGAAATCGCATTTGAATACTGAGGTTACTGCGATCTACAAGGATTTCCTGCAGGAGCCTCTGGGGCATAAATCCCATGAGTTGCTGCATACCCATTACCGGCCTAAGAATAAAAAGTATTTGTAAAATACTAATTAATATTAATAAAACGAAGCAGGTCTAAATGGCCTGCTTTTGTTTTATTGATAATCAGTAAACATGATAATACAATGTTTATAACGCTATATTTTTATGAGGCAATAAAAAATTCGGTTTTTTGATAACACGGTGATCATAATTAGCTACCCAGGTTATTAGCGGAGGCAGGTAATGAAAGAATTAAATCAGATTTTTGAAATACTTCTGAAAGAGTATGGTCCGAGGAACTGGTGGCCTGCGGAAACACCCTTTGAGATGATGGTAGGTGCAATTCTTACCCAAAATACTACTTGGAAAAATGTTGAGAAGGTTATCGCTAATTTTGGTAATCGTTTATCTCCTGAGTTTATTGCTGCTGTCACAAACGAAGAACTTGCCCAAATAATCCGCTCCAGTGGGTATCATAATCAAAAAGCTCTCAAGTTAAAAGAAATTACAAAGTGGTTTAAAAAATATTCCTATGATATAGAACAAGCAAGAAAAGCTAATGGAAACTTATTACGTGCTGAACTTCTGTCAGTAAAAGGTGTAGGGAGAGAAACCGCTGATTCAATTTTGACTTATGCCTTAAACAAACCTTTCTTTGTTGTTGATGCCTATACTAAACGTTTCCTGTGCAGATTTGGCTTTGATATACCTGGAACTTATGATGATCTGCGTCTCCGTATTGAAAGATACATACCCAGAAACTTGAGGATATACAATGAGTTTCATGCTCTTATTGTGGAACACGCCAAATGCCATTGTAAAAAATTCCCGGTATGTGAAGGATGTCCCCTTGAATATAAGTGTCAAAAACGAATTTCCGATAATTCCAGAAGGGTAATTCCGGAAGTGAGGGAAAAAAGAACGTAGTGTTATGACAATTGCCGGCTAGCTGGAATGTTCGACAGAGGGGAATATGGATAATGACCGGATGATGTTTGTTTAGAAGCTGCAGTCAAAAGTTGAGTCTAAAAGAGAAAAAGTCGGTTGGGGATATCCCCGCCGACTTTATTAATCGTTATTTTATCGGAACAGCGTAGTCAGTATTAATCCAGCATATTATTTTTGCATCCCCGGCTATTATTTATAATAGTTATAGATACCGTGAAAAATGGCAGTGGCTACATTTTTTCGGAAAGTTTCGTTTTGTAATCTGGCTTCCTCATAAGGATTAGAAATATAAGCTGTTTCAATCAAAACGGATGGCATGGTTGTATTGCGTAAGACATAATACCCGGCTTCTTTAACTCCACGATTGTTAGTCTTAAGAGTACTGATTAAGGAAGTTTGAATACAGTTTGCCAGCTTTATACTTTCAGCTTGTTGCGGATTACTTTCGGAAAAATATGTTTCAGTACCTTGAACATCATGATTGTCAAATGAATTATTGTGAATGCTTATGAATAAGTCAATATTGTTATTCTCGGCTAAGTCGACTCTGCCTTGCAGATCCTCTGTCTCCGAATAATTTGTAGCTGGACATAGGGATATATCCTTATCCCGGGTCAGGATAACCTTTGCTCCTGCTTGTTTTAAAATATTATTTAGGGCAAGTGCGATAGCCAAATTATTGTTTTTTTCATAACTGCCGTTTGAGCCTATTGCTCCGGTATCTTTTCCGCCGTGTCCGGGGTCGACCATGATAGTTTTACCGGATAAGGCGTTTGCCGGGATTCCCTGATAAGGGTCAATGAGAACTTCTGTGGCAGGATCGTAAGTTGCGGTATCTGCAGGGTCATCCTCGGTATCTGGAGGGTCATCCTCGGCATCTGCAGGATCATCAATAACATCCCCGCCCCGTGAAGGGGTCTCATTTTCTTTAATTTCTGAGGGAAGAGGCGGAAATTCCCTTAAGTTATCCTGATATTTGGAAGCAGCTTTTCCTTCAATAATATTTTGGGTATTAAAACTGATAATACCTGTTCCGCCAAGAATATAAACAGTACCGTTTAAACTCAAATCAGTGTATGTGTTAGTTGCAGCGTTGGAAACACTGGAATTTTTAGAAATAAGGGCAACATAGTTTGCAGAAACCCAGCCGGTTGTTGATTGATACGTTGTTTGATACCAATCACCTTTTTGATCTGTAAGTTTAATCGTTGTACCTCCGGGAATTGTCAGGAGGATATTTCCGGTTGCTGAGGGGGTATCTCTTAGATTTAAACCTCCTGCTGCGGTAATTTTTGCTTGCTTGATTTCAACTGTAGCCGTAACAGTAACATAATTTGCAGCTACCCATCCGCTTTGTGCCAGATAGTCGGTTTTATACCACTGGCCGTCCTGGCCGCTAATATCAATCTCTGTGCTTTCCGGGATTGTCAGGAGGATATTTCCGGTTGCCGAGGGGGTATTTCTTAGATTTAATCCTCCCGCTGCAGTAATTTTTCCCGCCTTTGGTTCAAATTGATTGTTATTATTTTCATTAGCTGTTTCAGTAGGGTATTCAATTAGCATATGTTCACGCATAATGGTATAAACTGCTGAAGGGATATCGTCTTTTTCGGTAAGTAAAAGGGGGGCCTTAAGCTTTGAAGCAAGGGCTGTCCCGGCTACAGCATCCGGAAAAGTAATACCTGATGCCAGGAAGAGATCATTTGATTTATAATTATCTTGCGCATAGGAAACAACCGCGGCATTTGTTTCGTAACGGTCAATGCCTCCTAAACGTGTTTCAATATTTAACTTGTTCTTAGTCAACTCGGCAGAAGGGATGGCGCCCTCTCCGCCGATCACAATCAGATGTTTGGGTTGAGTATCTTTATAGTATTGAAGTACACAAGAGGGAGGGATCTTTGAGGTCAGGACAATAGGAATTTGCCTGATTCCGGCAAAAGTTGCGGCAGACAAAGCATCAGGAAAATCGTCACCGTTGGCAAGGATCAAGGAATCACTTTCTATGTATTTGGCAAGAAGAACTGATGTTTCATAACGGTCCGCCCCTCCGATGCGTTCCCATTTTATTGATAACTGCTCAAGCTGTTTTTCAATCGAAGGTTTTAAACAGCCGGTTCCGCCGAGCAGGAAGACATTTTCAGGTTTTAATCTCTTAAGTTCTTCAACGACACGCTGGTCAATAGAGTCTCCCTGGGTAAGGAGCAAGGGGGCATTTAAACTAACGGCAAAAGGAGTCGCGGCAATCGAATCCGCATAATCGGAGTATTCGCATAAAATAATCGTTTGCGCTGAATCCCAGCCTTTTTGTGCTATGCTTAGAGCTGTTTCTACCCGGTCTTGACCGCATAGACGTTCTGTCGGGTATGCCAAGGGACTCGCTTCAGTTATTAAAGGAGCAATAAACATTAATAATAACCCTGAAATTATTGTTATAAATAATTTTTTCAGAAGTCTCAAAC
>DATMXV010000102.1:0-7448 GCA_035561335.1 Desulfitobacteriaceae bacterium | reverse complement strand
GTCATTTACAATCATTCATCAATTATTCAATTGTTAATTCTCCGTCATATGATGTGATAATCCGGTATAAATCCGGGCGCCGGTCGCGAAATACCCCCCATTCCAATCTTTGCTTTTCCAGTTTATCTAAATCAAATTCCGCAACCAGGACTGTTTCTTCTGTCCGGCCGGCTTCCAGAAGGATATTTCCTTGGGGGCCGGCGATAAAAGAAGAACCATAAAAAATAATCCTGGAATCTTCGTCTTCCTCAGTTCCGATCCGATTGGAGGCAACCACAGGAATAAGGTTGGCTGCCGCATGCCCTAACATACAGGCCTGCCAGTGGTCCTTGGAATCTATAGACCCATCCTGGGGCTCCGACCCAATAGCCGAAGGATAAAAAAAAATTTCGGCGCCCATCAGGGCCATACATCTTGCCGCTTCCGGATACCATTGATCCCAGCAAATACCCACGCCGATCTTGCCATAACAGGTATTCCAGATCTTAAAACCCGTATCCCCGGGATTAAAATAGAATTTTTCTTCATAGCCAGGGCCGTCAGGCAGATGGCTCTTCCGGTATTTTCCCAGGATTTCTCCATTGGCATCAATCACAGCCAAAGAATTATAGCGGGCGTTATTTTTTTTCTCATAGAAACTAACCGGCAGGACTACTTTAAGTTCTCTGGCTACTTTCCTGAAATGATTAACTGCTTTACTATTTTCTAATTCAGAAGCGTAAACATAGTAATCCGCTTTTTCCTTCTGACAAAAATAAGGGGTTTCAAAGAGCTCTTGCAGCAAAATAATTTGCGAGCCTTCAGCAGCAGCTTTTCTCACCAATACCTCAGCTTCAGCAATATTTTTTTCTATATTAGCAGAACAAGCCATTTGGGTTGCCGCAACCTTTACTGTGCGCATATTAAGACCCTCTTTTTCTAATATTTATAATAATTTTCCCGGAGAATTATTTAAGATATCAGGCTTGGCCACAGGCATTTGCTGGGTTATACAGTGAACATTGCCGCCTTCTTTTATCAGCTGCATTCCATTAACGGTCCGGACCCGTCTCTCAGGAAAGACTTTCCCCAGAATTTGTACTGCCAAGCGGTCAGTTTCCCGGGCTTTACCGCCGAAAACCGGTAATATTATGCCCCCGTTAACAAAATAAAAGTTAAGGTAACTTAAGGGCAAACGCTTATTATTATGGAACATTCGGCAAGGCTGCCGGATAGGGATAATTTCCAAATTCCTCCCCCGCGCATCTGTTTCACTTTCTAAAATCTTCAGGTTTACCTGAGT
This sequence comes from Desulfitobacteriaceae bacterium, assembly GCA_035561335.1. GTDB lineage: Bacteria > Bacillota > Desulfitobacteriia > Desulfitobacteriales > Desulfitobacteriaceae > UBA2264. The sequence goes on along the minus strand of DATMXV010000102.1, from coordinate 6,166 downwards.
TATTGCATAATTCTCATCGTCCGGGTCATTACAAACCTGGAGCAATATTTTCCCGGGGGCGGCAAAACAAGCGATATTATCCACATGGCCGTCAGTTTCATCACCGGATATTCCGTTTTTTAACCAGATAACTTTCTTGATATTGAGAAAATTCCTTAATTCACTTTCGATCCGGGCTTTGCTCAGTCCCGGATTTCTATTGGGATTCAACAAGCATTCTTCCGTAGTGATTAAAGTACCTTCCCCGTCTACATGAAAAGATCCGCCTTCCATCACAAGCGGGGCGTCAAACTGTTGTAAGCCGAGATGCCGGAGGATCAAACAAGCAACCTGGTCATCCAAGTTCCAGGGAGCGTATTTTCCACCCCAGGCATTAAATCTCCAATTTACCCCTGCAGTTTCTCCCCGGTCATTAATCAGAAAGGTCGGTCCGTTATCGCGCAGCCAGGCGTCATTATGTTCAATAATAAGGTATTCAATCCCTTCGTTCTCTGAAAAACGGCCTGCTTTTTCCGCATCAGCAGCGTTTACTACAATTGTCACCGCTTCAAATTCGCTTATCGCCCTGATAATTTCGCGATAGCCCTGACATACTGCCCCATAGTCCTCCGGATAACACATTGATGATTGTACAGGCCAGGAAATAAAAGTCCGGACATGTTTGGTCCATTCGGCAGGCATTTTAAAGTTAAGTTTTCCAGGATCCATTATTCACCCTCAATTATTTATAGTTGTTAATTGTTCTTCTATCTATCTGCATTCGTTGTTTTTTCCTGAAGCAAAGAGTAAACTATTTAGGGGATAAAATACTGTTTGGTAGAAAGGTATGTTTAATGCTGCTCTGGAAACGAAATTTATTAGCATGTTGGATTGGGTCGTTTGTTACGGTGGCCGGAATGAGTATGGTCGTACCATTCCTGCCTCTCTACATTGAACAACTTGGTATCCATAAAATAACAGAAATCGAACAATGGTCAGGGGTGACTTTTGGCGCCGCCTACGTTTTTGCGGCCATTATGTCTCCAGTCTGGGGGAAGCTGGCCGATAAACACGGGCGCAAGTTAATGCTCCTGCGGGCCAGTTTTGGGATGGCAATTGTCTTGACTCTGACAGGGTTTGCCCAAAATGTTTATCAATTGCTTGCTCTCCGGCTGTTAGTCGGTCTGATATCAGGCTATTTGGCAGCGGCAATAACCCTGGTCGCCGGTCAAACCCCGAAGGAACATTCCGGCTGGGCTTTGGGCACACTGTCTACCGGAAGTGTCAGCGGTTCCCTGTTGGGACCACTGATCGGCGGCTGGTTAGCAGATATTATTGGGCTCAGACATGTTTTTTATGTAACAGGTTTTTTTATGTTTCTTTGTTTTCTCACAACCAGTTTTTTGGTCCATGAAGATTTTGTCCCCACCGGTTATGCTAAACTTACCAATCGCCAAGTTTGGCAGATGATCAGCAATCCTAAACTGCTTATCGCTATGTTCGTAACAACTTTTATGGTTCAAATGGCAAATTTCTCTATAGAACCAATTATAACAGTATATGTCAAACAATTACTGCCGGATTTGTCTCATGTCGCCCTGGTTTCAGGTGTAGTTATCTCTGCCTCAGGCATTTCGACTGTGCTTGCCGCCTCGCACATCGGCAGAATATCGGACCGTGTAGGACCACGAAAAATTTTACTGACTTGCCTTATTCTTGCCGGTCTCGCCGTTATCCCCCAGGCTTTTGTCAGGACCCCCTGGCAGTTAACCGCTCTCAGGTTCGTTATGGGGATTGCGGTTGCCGGATTGCTGCCCTCAATAAATTCCCTGATTAAACGCAATGTCCCAAATGCCGTATCCGGCAGGGTATATGGTTTTAATCAATCATCACAGTATCTGGGAACTGTGATTGGGCCGACACTGGGAGGACAAATAGCCGCCTATTGGGGAATCAGGTATGTCTTCTTTGCCACCAGTATCCTGATGTTCCTCAACGCAGTTTGGGTCTGTCTCACAAAAGACACGCAGTCTAAAAAATCAGTCTGAGATCTCACCCAATTGGGCCTTAGTTGCCGAAATCAAATCAAGAGGACACAGGAAAACCTGAAGTCCGCGTAAACCGGCACTGACGGCAACCTTCTCCTGTTTCATTATATCCGAGCTGATAAAAATGGGATAATTCTTTTTCAAGCCAAGCGGAGAAACCCCGCCTCTTATATAACCGGTCAAAGGTTGGATTTCTTTCAGAGGAACCAGTTCAACTTTTTTATTTTTGCTCAAAACAGCCAGGCTTTTAAGATTAAGTTCTTTATCTCCTTGAATACAAGCAAGGATTATCCCGGTTTTATCACCGCGGGCAACCAAAGACTTATATACTTGTTCAATAGGCAACCCGATCTTTCCGGCAACATTAACTGCCGACAGATCGGATTCATCGTAGGCATATTCCTTTAATTCGTATGGTATTTTTTTCTGATCAAGAATACGGGCTGCATTAGTCTTATGGGCCATGCTCCCCTTCCCCCTTCTTTAGCAATTGTCTAATGAGCGGGCTCCGGCAAACCAATTCTTCCGGCATGGTAAGTATAACTAATTTCGGGTTTGCAGGCAAGAAACCGTCTGATTATATCATATTCTCACTTGGGATTGCCCTGCCAGACAACTAAGAATGTATAGGGATTGATCCATTTTCCATCCGCAAGCTCAATTCCAAAATGAAGATGATCCGGTGTTGTCAAGGCATCACCAGTATGTCCCATCGCGCCAAGATACTCTCCTTTTTGAACACTGTTTCCGACTTTAAGCTGAGGGGAAATTTGTTGGAGATGAGCGTAATAGTAATAGTTACCGTCATCCCCGCGGACGCCAACTCTTTCTCCGCCCAGTCTGTTCCATCCTAACCGTTCTATTATACCCGGGCAAACACTGATAATCGGTGTTCCTTCCTGACCAAATAAATCAGTACCCTCATGTTTTCTTGTACCGCCTTCTCTGTCTGCGCCAAAACTATCCTCATACCAAACTTTACCGGAAACAGGAAAGGCATATTGGGAGGGTTTAAAATAAGGATAATTTTCCAAGATCGATTTTCTCTTCCTGATTAAATTGCGCCAATTGTTATCTAACCGGCCCCAATCAAGGCTTTTCAATGGTGTTTTATTTTTAATTTGCCGGGTTAAATACGCTACTTGATCTTCCGGGAGGCTTGACTTAACGGCAAGTAAATCAGACCAGGAATCAGATAACAGGTTATCTGCTTCGGTTTGACATTCTAATATTAATTCAGGCGCCAGATTTAGTAAATAGGGATAAACGTCATCAGGTATTTGCTTATGGTAATGAAGCAGCAGCCAGGCACAAATGGCCAGAACCAACAAGGCAAATAATTGTTTAAGGTAAATCAATTTCAATTTGTACTCTCCCTTTCTCCTACGAAGATATTATGGAGAATCCGGGAAATACATACCTGAAACATTCCTTTAACCCAGATAATTCAAATGAATTCGAAAGTAGTTACAATAAAGTGGGAATATAAATTGTTTGTCCCGGAAGAATAGTACTGTTTGCCAAAGAATTATAAACCATAATTTTCCCGACAAGTCTGCCTGTATTCATATGCAGCCCGGTATTCTCCGCTAATCCCCAAAGAGTATCGCCATGCTGAACAACTACAGGCTGATAAACAAAGCGTTCCTCAGGTACGGATATGCTTGTCTTAGTAAAATATACGCTGAAAGTAATAAGCAAAAAGATTAGCAAAACTTTAAAATACCTGCCATTTTGTTTCTGCCGGGAACGATAGGTCCTTACGTTTGTCTGCAGGTTAATTGCGGAAGTACCATTGGCCGTCATGTTATTAATCATTTCAACATCCATCCTTTCCGTTATTACGAACACATGTTCTTTCTTATTCAGTATATTCCGAACAAATGTTTTGGTCAAGGGGTTAACGAACATTTGTTTGCACTTTATTATTGATAATGATAGAATAATCTTAAAATAGATAAATGGGGTGATAGAAATTTCATACCAAAATCTAAGCCAGCGGCAATCTGAAATATTGGATTTTATTAAAAAGGAAATCCGGCGTAAAGGCTATCCGCCTTCTGTCAGGGAAATAGGCAGTGCTGTAAAATTAATGTCCAGTTCTACCGTTCATGGACATCTTCAGACCTTGGAAGAGAAGGGATATATCCGGAGGGATCCAACTAAACCCAGAGCGATTGAAATCCTGAACAGTTCAAATGATCCGGGGATTGGAAACAAAATAATACATATCCCGATTGTTGGCCGGGTAACAGCCGGGCAACCTATTTTAGCAGTAGAAAATATCGAAGATACTTTCCCTCTGCCGGCTGAGCTGATCCGTGATGAAACAGTTTTTATGCTCAAGGTTTGGGGGGAAAGCATGATCGAAGCAGGTATTCTGGATGGTGATCAGATTCTGGTTCGCCAGCAAAGCTCAGCGAACAATGGGGATATTGTTGTGGCCATGATTGATGATGAAGCGACAGTTAAACGCTTTTTCAAAGAAAAAAACCGGATTCGCCTGCAACCGGAGAATTCCGCAATGGAGCCAATCTACTCCCCGGATGTCAAAATCCTGGGCAAAGTAATAGGCGTTTTCCGGATGTTACATTAAGTTGTCCAAGCGCTTCAAAGATGCATTAAGAAGGGGCTGTGTAAATGCTTTACTTTACACAGCCCCTTCTTCTTTCCCTCCGGATTATCATTTCAGCTGGCATAGCGCTTGCCGCTTTGCCGCCATATTTTTAATTTTTCAGCCTCGGCAATTAATTCATCCCTGAAATCAGGATGAGCAATGGAAATCAAAGCTTCGGCGCGCTGCCAGCTTGACAACCCTTTCAGATTAACCTTCCCATATTCAGTGGCGATAAACATCAGGCTTGGTCTGGTAGCGGTAATTACCGAACCATGCGTTATAACCGGTTTGATGCGTGAGCGCAGTTTTCCCTGCTTATCGGTATATGTAGAAGGTAAACAAATAAAGCTTTTGCCTCCTTTAGAAAAATAGGCGGCTTCTACAAAGTCAAGCAAACCCCCGGAACCGCTGTAAATTTTGGTTCCAACTGTTTCACAGCAAATCTGGCCGGACAAATCAATCTCCAGAGCACTGTTAATGGAAATGAACTTATCAAGTTTACAGGCATTGCCGGGGTGATTGGTATAATTTACAGGGTATGCTGCCAATGAGGGATTATTTCTCATAAAATCAAAAAGTCTTTTTGTTCCCATCGCAAAAGTATAAGCTATTCGGCCTTTATCAAGTTGTTTCTGAAGTCCGTTTACTCTACCGGCCTCGACCATATCGACAAAACCCTCTACCAATAATTCCGTATGAATCCCTAAGTCCTTGAGATCAGATTGGGCAATCATTTGCCCTAAGGCATTTGGCATCCCGCCAATCCCTAATTGAAAACAGGAGCCATCCGTAATTTCAGTCACAATATGAGCGGCAATTTCTTTATCCACTTCTGTTGGTGCGGGTAAAGGTAATTCGGGCAGTCCCGAGTGCCCCCCTTCAACAATATAATCCACTTTAGAAATGTGGACCATATTTTCATAGCCGCCGTGGACCCTTGGCATATCTTCATTAACCTCAACTATAACATGACGGGCTTTCTCAACAGCTGCCGCGTAGTGTTGGATTGTTACCCCAAAGCTGAAATAGCCATGTTCGTCCATGGGAGACACCTGAATCGCCGTAACATCTGTTTGTAAATTTTCCCGTACATATCTTGGACACTCTGCATATCTTATAGGAATATAATAGGCCAAACCTTTTTCGGCTAATTCCCGTTCATAAGCAAACATATGCCAGCTATTCCAGATAAAATGTATACCCTCCGGATCACACTCCAGAATTGCCAGAGGCTGTAAGAGAATACCCCCGCGCATATGGACATCGTAAAGTTCTTCCTTTCGCCTGGCTAAGGCTTCATCTAACAGAAGAGGCATACTGGCGGCAAAACCAAACTCAACCCAATCTCCGCTCCGGATCACCCTTACGGCTTCATCGGCTGTAACACATTTTTTCCGGTACTCATCCCTCAGCATAAAAACATCTCCCTATTTCAATAAATAATACCAACGAGTTAAAAATTAATTCCGCATGAACAGCGGGTTTTGGCATAATAAAGTAAAAATCCAATAAACCATAATAG
>DATMXV010000101.1:0-13992 GCA_035561335.1 Desulfitobacteriaceae bacterium | reverse complement strand
CTCCAAATTCCTGCTAATTTGACTTGGAATATTTTTAATTTATAAAATTTTCAAATTTGTCGAAAATTATTCTCTAGCTTTTGCTTTTTTTCAATAATCTCCGTAATTCGCTCCGCTGCCCGGCCGTCGCCATAGGGATTTATACTCATAGCCATAGCCTGATACGCCTGCTCATTCTTTAATAACCGGTCTAATTCAGCAAAAACCCTGGGATATGCCGTCCCTACCAGGGAAACTGTTCCGGCTGCAACCGCCTCCGGCCGTTCTGTAGTATCCCTGACAACAAGCACAGGTTTGCCTAAGGAAGGGGCTTCTTCCTGAATCCCGCCGGAATCCGTCAGAATAAGATATGCTTTGGCCATCAGATTAACAAAAGGTTCATAATCCAAAGGTTCGATTAAATGCACCCTGGGGTTAGCCCCTAAAATTTCATTTACAACTTCACGAACTTTGGGATTTTTATGAACTGGAAAAAGAACATAGGTATCCGGATATCCTTCCAATATTTTAGCCAAAGCCCGGTAAATCTGGCGCATGGGTTCTCCCAGGTTTTCCCGGCGGTGCGTCGTAACCATTATCATCCGCCGGCCTTTTTCCTGTTCCAGGATTTTGCTTATTTCTTCGTATGCAAAAACATAATCCTGCTTAACAGTAGACAAAAGGGCGTCGATTACCGTGTTGCCTGTTACAAAAATACAATCTGACGTTATTCCCTCATGCAAAAGGTTATCTCTGGCAAGAGATGTGGGCGCAAAATGAAGATCTGTTAAGGAACCCGTAAGTTTTCGGTTCATCTCTTCCGGAAACGGTGAATATTTATTTCCTGTGCGCAGGCCCGCCTCAACATGACCTACCGGTATTCCGGCATAAAAAGCAGCCAGGGCCGCGGCAAAAGTTGTCGTTGTATCGCCATGTACCAGGACCAGTTCCGGACGTTCCTGCTCAAATACTTCGCTAAGCCCAGCCAGGGCCCTGGTTGTAACCCCGGTCAAGGTTTGGCCGGGTATCATAATATTCAGGTCAAAATCCGGTTTAATCTGAAATAACTGCAAAACCTGATCAAGCATTTCCCTGTGTTGAGCCGTTACAGTTACTTGACAATGGATCTTACCCCTGCGTTTGAGAGCCAGGATAACCGGGGCCATTTTTATCGCTTCCGGCCGGGTTCCAAACACAACCATAATCTTCCGCCGTTCTGACAACTTACAACTTCCTTCCTAAATGCCACTTACCCAGTATACCCAGTATTTTTGGTAACTACTCAGGAGTCAGGAACCAAGAAGCCAGGAGTCAGCATCTATACTTTCAGATAGTGCCGGAAATCCCCTGCTGAATTCTGAATACCTAAATAGCAACATATTTTTGATAACAAATACCGCTACTCAGTAATATGCGATAAGTTCCAAACCTGATTCTTCAGCTATCCCCATTGCCATCGGATCAGGATAAGGCCTTGCATAGATTACCCGTTTGATTCCTGTATTGATAATCATTTTAGTACAAAGCACACATGGTTGAACAGATGAGTACATATCCGCACCTTCAATAGCTACACCATGTCTGGCTGCTTGTAACAGGGCGTTTTGTTCGGCATGGACTGCCCGGCAAATCTCCGTGCGTTCACCAGACGGAATATTCAGGATCTGACGTAAACACCCAACCTCGCCGCAGTGCTTAAGTCCTGAGGGGCTGCCATTATAACCTGTACTCAAAATCTGCTTGTCTTTCACAATAACAGCTCCAACCTGGCGCCGCATACAGGTAGACCGGCTGGCTACCAACTCGGCAATTTGCATAAAATAACTATCCCAACTCGGACGATTTGGCTTGTTCATCTTCTCTTTCCCATCATTATTATCTATATTACTCTATAAACTCTTTTAGCTTAGCCATTGTCGGTATAAAGCGGAAATTCGCTGCACAGGGCTGCTACAATCCGTCTGACTTCTGCCAGTTTCCCGTTTGTATCATGTTTTGCGGTTAAAGCCAGATCGATAGCTTCAGCAATCCGTTCCATTGCTTCCGGAGTCATTCCCCGTGCAGTTACCCCCGGTGTTCCGATCCGGATCCCACTTGTTACAAAGGGACTGGCCTTATCAAAAGGTATGGTGTTTTTATTAACTGTGATGCCAACTTCATCAAGAATACGTTCAGCATCTTTACCTGTTAAGTCTTTAGGTTGGACATCAATTAACATAAGATGGTTATCTGTCCCGCCTGAGACTAAACGAAAACCTCTATCATTCAAAGCCTTCGCTAAAGCTTTGGCATTTTCGACTGTACGTTGCTGATAAAATGTAAATTCAGGCTGAAGGGCTTCACCGAAAGCTACTGCCTTGGCAGCGATAATATGCATCAGTGGTCCGCCTTGTATACCCGGAAAAACAGCTTTATCAATTTTCTTGGCATATTCAGACTGACAGAGTATCAGCCCTCCCCTGGGACCACGCAGGGTTTTGTGGGTAGTTGAGGTTACAATTTGCGCATAGGGAATTGGGCTTGGGTGAAGGCCTGTCGCTACCAAGCCGGCAATATGGGCCATATCAACCATGAGAAGCGCTCCTGCTTCATCCGCAATCCCTCTTAACCTGGCAAAATCAATAATCCGCGGGTAGGCAGTGGCTCCGGCGACAATTAATTTGGGACGGTGCTCACGGGCCAAATTCCTTACTTGTTCGTAATCCAGCTGCTCTGTCTTGGGCTCCACACCGTAAGGAACAAAATTATAATATGTGCCGGAGATATTGACCGGGCTGCCATGGGTCAAATGTCCGCCATGGGTTAAATTCATCCCGAGAACTGTATCACCCGGTTTCAAAACAGCAAAATAAACCGCTGTATTGGCCTGGGCCCCGGAATGAGGCTGGACATTAGCATGATCTGCTCCAAAGAGTTTCTTTACCCGTTCCCGGGCCAAATCCTCAATAATATCGATATATTCACAACCACCGTAATAACGTTTGCCCGGGTATCCTTCCGCATATTTATTTGTAAGAACAGAACCCTGGGCCGCCATAACCGCCCTGCTGACAAAATTCTCCGAAGCAATCAGCTCAATCTTGTACTGCTGGCGTTTTTCTTCTTGTTCAATTGCTTCAGCAACTTCAGGATCCTGCCGGAGAATCCATTGCTTGATATAATCCATTTTTTTCCTCACTCCTAAAAGTAGATGTCCGATGTTCGAAGCTCGATGATCGGATACCGGGTATTTTCTTAACTGAGTTCGGACCTCGGGCCTCGGACTTCGAACCTCGAATTACGGGTAAACTGCCCGGGCGCCACCGATTAAACGCGGCCGGGTACTTGCAAAAGTAATATGAGCTTGACCTAAAATCCTGGTTTTTAAACGTACAGGTACAACAACAGGCCCCAGATGCATCCCTATGAAAGTATCTCCAATATCGATCCCGGCATGCCCCCGAACGGATTCGACCATTTGGGGTTGGGTATAACTTTGCCAGGCTTTTACTGCCATAGCGCCACCCGCGTTCACAGCAGGCAAAACAGTAACCTGTTCGAGTTTATAATATTCAGCACAAGCTTCTTCAACCACTAAAGCCCGGTTAATATGCTCACATCCCTGAACCGCTAAAAAAATATCATACTTATAAACCCATTCCAACAAAGATGGTAACAAAATCCCGGCAATCTCCAGACTGCTGCCCCGGCCGATCTCCCGACCGATGATTTCACTTGTACTGCACCCTAATACCAATATTTGTTTTGGCCGCAACTTAACCTTGGGAAAAAATTCCTGCAGGATATTTTGCCAACCAACCGCTAACTCCAAGATCAATTGATCTGATTTTTCTTCCACAACCCTTTGTCTGCCACCTTCCTAAATTTTCTCACCGCGCTCTACCGCTGCCATTAGCTCTAACCGTTTATTGTGCCTGCCTCCGGCGAAATCAGTCTTTAGAAAAACATCAACAATATCCAGAGCCAGGCCGGCTCCGGTGATCCGCCCGCCTAAAGCAAGCACATTAGCGTTATTATGCTCCCGTGACATCCGGGCAGAATAGGTTTCTGTACATACTGCCGCCCTGATTCCGGGCAGTTTATTGGCAGTCATGGCAATGCCTTGTCCGGTACCGCAAATAATAATTCCAAAATCAACCTGACCATTAAGAACGGCTTGGCCGACTGCGTAGCCAAAAAGCGGATAATCCACTGAAGCCGTTGAGTTTGTTCCACAATCCAGGATGTCTATTCCCTGGCTCCGCAAATATTGATCAATCTCATTCTTTAATTGAAAACCCCCATGATCTGAACCTAAGGCCACTTTCACCAGGAACACCTCCGCTTTGCTTCCTACTTTTCATTCTACATATTGTGACAAATCCCCTGCCGGAATAATACCTTGTACCGATTCTCATTCCAGGTTTTCCTTTAAAAATAATAACAATGTTGAAATAATTTGGGCACTCTTCCTATAAGATTCCAGCGATCCGCCCCAAGGGTCTGAGACATCCAGCCCTTGTCCTCCCCAAGAACCTAAATAGCGAACCTTGGCACTGTATTGAGGAAAAAGCTGATTTATCCTCCGTTCATGGGCCTGAGTCATAGGTATTACCCAATCCGCCCAAGCTAAAAGTTCCTCATTAATCATCCGTGAACAATGTCCGTTAATATCAATGCCCATTTCCCTCATAATGGTTATAGCCTGAGCACTGGCAGCCAGACCTTCCCCGGCAGCTAATCCAGCCGAAATTATCTCCTTTTCCTTCCCGAATATTACCTTGGCCAATCCTTCAGCCATAGGGCTTCGGCAGGTATTTCCAGTACAGACAAAAAGTAATTTAGTACTTATTAAAATCATCTCCCTCAGAGTTTGATGATCTTCTGTCCGGCAGCTTTTTTTAAACGATTCATAATTGCTGAACCAAGACCGTTTTCTTCTACTCCCTCCGCCAGAATTACTTCGATTTCCTGTTCGTCACACAGTCTCAGGCCCCTGAATAAATTAGCGGCAACTTCTGACGGCAGTTTCTCAGAACCCATCACAAAAAGCAGTTCCGGATGCAAATTGTAAAACCAGGCTGCACTCTCTGCAGTACATAGTATTCCAACCTTCTTAAAACTCCTGTGGGCTTTCTGAGTTTCCGTCAGGATTCGGGAAACAACCTTCTCTTTCGGGCCAAAGACAAGCAGCATTTCACCATTAGGGGCATAGTGCCTATATTTCATCCCGGGGGCCTTCGGCGCCTGGTTTTTAGCCGGCTGATCAACCCTTACTTCACCGAGGACTTTTTCCAAATCCTCTCTGGTGATTCCTCCGGGCCTAAGAATTACCGGCACTTCACTAGTCAGGTCCAGGACCGTAGATTCCAAACCGACCTGGCAGTCACCGGCATCTACTATTAATTTAATCCGGCCATGTAAATCCTGCCAAACATGATCTGCCCTGGTTGGACTCGGTTTCCCCGAAATATTGGCACTGGGCGCTGCTATGGGAAGTCCGGTCAATTCAAGCAGGGCCAAGGCAACCCGGTGTTTGGGCATCCGGATAGCCACTGTCTCCAAACCACAGGTTACTGTAGCAGGAACTAAAGCTTTTTTAGGTAAAACAAGCGTCAGGGGACCGGGCCAAAAACAACGCAGGCAAATTTCAGCAAATTCATTCCAGGACTCAATAACTGTATCCGCTACTGCCCGGTTGGCAACATGGACAATCAAAGGATTATCCTGCGGTCTGCCTTTTACCTGAAAGATCTTGGAACAGGCCTTGGCATCAAGAGCATTTGCGCCTAAACCGTATACTGTTTCCGTAGGAAAAGCAACAAGTTCCCCTGACTTCAATAATTCAGCAGCCTCGGCAAGAACGGTTAAGTCCGGATTCAGCTTATCCACACATAATCTTTTTGTTTCCATATTATCTTACTCCACCAAAACAACCCTGTCCCGCCCGGCTAAATCGGGAAAAACCGTTGTTTTAAATCCCTGATCTTCAAAAAGGCCGCTTACTTCCCGCCCTTGATCCCAGCCAATCTCCATTAATAATTTACCGTTTATTTTCAACAAAGGCGGCGCCTCCCGGGCCAACCGCCGGTAGAAATCCAAACCGTCCTCCCCACCCCAAAGGGCCATACGGGGTTCAAAATAAATTTCAGGCTGACATTGCTGATAAGCCCGGGAGGATACATACGGAGGATTGGTAATGATCCAGTCCCAGCTCTCCCCGGCGGCAGGGTAAAGAAAATCACCCTTACGCCATTCAACCCGGACTCCTAAACGTGAGGCATTAAGGGCTGCAACTTCTAAAGCTTGTGCTGACAGGTCGCTTCCAACTACACGGGCCTGAGGCCTATAATGGGCCGCTGAAATTGCCAGGGCGCCGCTTCCTGTGCCAAGATCCAGAACCTTAGGGCTAAAATTCCCTTCCCTGGTATAAGCAAGCAATTTCTCAACCAGGATCTCACTATCGGCCCGCGGAATCAAAACACGTTCATCCACGTAAAAATCCAGCCCCATAAATTCCTGACACTGCAGGATATATTGCAGGGGCTCCCGCCGCTTTCTTCGCCAGATCTTTTTTTGATAATTTTCAATTGCCGGGCCTTCTAAAACCCGCTCGAAATCCAGATAAAGTTCCGCCCGGCTCAGGTTTAATCCTGCAGCCAATAAGATATCGGCCTCGAAACGGGGATTTTCAATTCCGGCACGTTCCAGTAAACCCGCTGCCCAGGATATCAGTTCCCGTACTTTCATTTAACCTCAGCCTTCAGCCTTTCGGCTTGATCAGACATTATCAGAGCCTCAATAATCTCCTTTAGATCACCCATTAAAATTGTTTCCAAACGATGCAGGGTTAAACCTATGCGGTGATCTGTTACGCGGCCCTGGGGATAGTTATAAGTCCGGATCCGCTCACTTCTGTCTCCGGTACCGACCTGACTTTTTCTCTCCGAAGCTTGCTCTCCGGTTTTCTCATCCTGCAATTTTGCCAATAACCGGGCCCGCAGGACATGCAGGGCCTTATCTTTATTTTTAAGCTGGGATTTCTCATCCTGACAGGAAACTACCAGGCCGGTCGGGATATGGGTAATGCGCACCGCCGACTGAGTAGTATTTACAGACTGACCTCCGGGTCCGCTGGAGCAAAAAATATCAATTCGCAAATCGTTGGGATTAATTTCAACATCCACTTCTTCAGCCTCAGGCAAAACAGCGACTGTGGCTGTAGAGGTATGAATCCGTCCGCTGGATTCAGTGGTAGGAATCCGCTGCACACGGTGGACACCGCTTTCAAATTTAAGCTTACTGTAAGCCCCGGCGCCATTAACAAGAAAAATGATTTCCTTAAATCCGCCAATATCTGTATAGCTGGCACTGAGCAATTCTGTTTTCCAGCCCTGCTGTTCGGCATAACGGCAGTACATTTTATACAAGACACCGGCAAATAACGCGGCCTCTTCCCCACCGGCGCCGGCCCGGATCTCCATAATAACATTTTTCTCATCATTGGGGTCCCTGGGCAATAAAAGGATTCTTATTGATTTCTCAAATTCGCTTCTCCGTTTAATTAAGTCCTCCAGCTCCATTTCAGCCATTTCCCGAAATTCGGGTTCCAGGTTTTCTTTTAAGAGGCTTTCTGTTTCTTCAAATTGCCGAAGGACCTCTTTGTAGGCCCTGTAATTTTCCACAATCTCAGTCAAGACAGCTTGGGCTTTAGCATATTTTTGCCATTGATTTTGATTTGCGATTATTTCCGGGTCACTTAAAAGTTCACTAAGTTCATCGTACTTTTTTTCGATTTCCCTCAATTTATCTAACATTTCCTACACCTCAAATATTTAAGACAATTCTTGTCCGGACTCTAAAACTCCGTCTAAAGCAGCCAGGGCTACCTCAATTTGAGCATCATCAGGCTCACGGGTTGTCAGTCTCTGCAAAAACAAACCGGGAACAATAAGCCAGTTAATCCAGGGAGAATCCAAATGACGCGAACTGAATTTCAGGAATTCATAAGCCACGCCCGCGACAACAGGCATTAACAAAATCCGGGAAACAATCCTCCACCAGAGAGGATATAACTCCAGGAAAGCAAACACAAAAATACTGACTACAACAACCAGCAACAAAAAACTCGTTCCACAGCGAGGATGCAGGGTCGTAAATTTTCCGGAATTCTCTACAGTCAGAGCTTGCCCTGATTCGTAGTTATAAATTACCTTGTGCTCAGCCCCATGATATTGAAAAACCCTCTGAATATCCTTGAGACGCGAAATTAAGACAACATAAAGCAAGAATACTATTAATCTAATTCCGCCTTCCAAAACGTTTTGCCAAAAGACACCCTGAATATTCCCGCGCAGCAAATGCGCCAGGCCGGTAGGTAAGGCCACAAATAATACCAGGCCAAGGCCTAAGGCAAATAAGACAGTCAGGAATATTTCACCAAACCCCAACTCTTCCTGTTCCTCGCCAACAGCCTTGTTAGCAGAGAAAGTCAAAGCCTTTATTCCTACGACCAGGGAATCGATTAAGGCCACAAAACCACGGATAACCGGTAATTTTTTTAACAGTGGCTGAGTAAGCCAGGAGGTAACCGCCTGACGGGTAACTTCGATCTCTCCGTTTGGTAAACGGACGGCAATTGCATACTCGCGGGGTCCTCTCATCATAACTCCTTCAATGACTGCCTGCCCTCCATATTGTACGGGCTTATTCATACTGCACCAGCTTTCTCCTTTTTAAAAAAATATGTGTTCTTAATAGAATTTTTTACGTAAAAAGCAGAGCAAGTGCTCTGCTTTTTACCCGCAATGACTTCCTGCCATTGTTATTGCATCCCGTATTTCTTTTTAAAGCGATCAACTCGTCCACCTGAGTCAACAAAACGTTGAATACCTGTATAGAAGGGATGACATTTTGAACAAATCTCCACTTTAATATTCTTCCTCGTACTGGCAGTATGGATTACTTCACCGCAAGCACAAGTGATGGTAGTTTGCTCGTATTTAGGATGGATTTTTTCTTTCATAAAAAGTTGTCACCTTCTTTCCCACAGGGGCAATCATAAGTCAATGTAAAAACCGACTGCAATCCCATTAACTGCAGATCAGTTAACTTCATGTATTTTAGCATAAGAAACAGTTAACGGTCAAGAGCACCTCTAATCATATGTTTCGGTTTTTTGGCAAAACAATGCCTGCCCTCAATGAAACGCACCGTCCCGGTTTTCCCCCGCATTACTATGGTATGAGTCGTTGCTCCCTGAGGTGTAAAAGTTACACCCCGCAAAAGATGTCCTTCCGTAATACCTGTAGCAACGAAAAAAACATCATCACTGCTGACCATATCATCTAAAGTTAACAATTTATTTATATCCTTAATACCCAAAGCTTCAGCCCTGGCAATATCATCATCATCTTCAGGCCATAGCCTTCCCTGCATTTCACCGCCGGTACTGCGCAAAGCTGCGGCTGCCAAAACCCCTTCCGGAGCACCGCCGACTCCCAACATCATATCAATCCCTGTCCCTTCAAAAGCGCAAGCCACAGCCGGCGAAACATCACCGTCTGAGATCAGGTGGATCCGGGCGCCACAATCCCGGACATCCTGAATAATCTTCTGATGACGCGGGCGGTCTAAGATTACAACCGTCAGATCACTTATTTCTTTATTAAGGGCATCAGCTACATTGCTTAAATTCTCCCGGACAGGCGCATCTAAATGGATACGTCCCACCGCAGCAGGACCGACTGCAATCTTGTCCATATACATATCGGGAGCATGCAAAAGAATACCTTTTTTGGCAATAGCCAAGACAGCAATCGCTCCATTAAGTCCTTTCGCCACAATATTTGTCCCTTCCAAAGGATCAACGGCTATATCCAGTTCAGGCAGCTCACCTGTTCCCAGACGCTCCCCTATATACAGCATAGGGGCTTCATCCATTTCCCCCTCACCTATAACCACAGTCCCGCTCATATGTAATGTATCAAAGACCGCCCGCATAGCCTCGACTGCCGCATCATCAGCGGCAATTTTATCTCCACGACCTACCCAGCGCGCTGCTGCCAAAGCTGCAGCTTCTGTTACCCTGGCAAATTCCATAGTTAATATTCTTTGCATTATCCGTACCCCCTTAAATTTAAATATAATCTTTAAGCCTAAGTATCGTCTCTTTTTATCCTAAAAAACTATACTGGGTTCCAAGCTTAATTATGCATCATATTTAAACTCTCAAGGGTATTGTGACATACTTTTTAAAGGCTTTCAAGTACTAAAACAGAGTGTTTAAGGCCAGAAAAGGCACTTGCCTGCCCTTAAAAACAAACAAGTACCTTAAACACAAGGATCTATAATTTTTTCCAATCAGCCAGAAATCTTTCTATCCCGATATCTGTTAAGGGATGTTTAAATAATTGTCCCAAGACATTAAACGGGATGGTTGCACAATCGGCCCCTATCCTGGCAGATTCTGTCACATGGACAGGATTGCGGATACTTGCGGCGATCACCTTGGTATCCAGGGCATGAACAGTAAAAATATCCAGGATATCTTCCAGCAGTTTTAAGCCATTCTCTCCAATATCATCAAGCCGGCCCAAAAACGGACTAACATAAGTTGCTCCGGCCCGGGCTGCCAATAAGGCCTGAATAGCGCTGAATATCAAAGTTACATTTGTTTTGATGCCTTCAGAAGCTAAAGACTTGACTGCTACCAAACCTTCCGGGGTCATTGGAACCTTAATAACTATGTTAGGATGGATCCCTGCTAAAATCCGGGCTTCAGTCAGCATTCCGCCGCTATCCAGGGCGATTACTTCCGCACTGATAGGCCCGTCAACAATATCTGTAACCTCACGCAAAAGAGTATGAAAATCTTTCCCCTCCTTGGCGACCAAACTGGGATTCGTTGTCACTCCGGAGATAACTCCCATATTCCAAGCTTTGGTAATTTCTTCAAGGTTTGCTGTATCCAAAAATAATTGCATATTTATAAAACACTCCTGTTCGCTTTTCTCTATTCCTCTTTATTTATCGCTGCAAATTGCTGCCCGCATATATGATTAACCAACCAGGTATTATTCTCTTCCAAATATAGCGAACTCATACCTTCTACCTGCCAGATTTTCTCCAGACTATCGGCATAAACTACTCCCAAAGCTTCACATAATTCACAATACAATTCAATCCTGTCCGGCAATAATTCAAAAGCCAGTTGCCGGTTACCACATTTACATCCCAACTTATCTTCTTTAGCAAGGTGATGAAGATGATCAAGTAATCTGAGCATGGCCTCAGGATTTTCAAATTCTTCTTCATAACCTAATTCCTCTGCCAATTCACCGATAGATTTTTCCCGTTCCTTACAAGCTTGAATCACCTTTTGTTTCGGACCGACAAATCCGGTAATCGCCCTAACCTCCGGACAAATCAAAGGTAAGGCCTCTTTCCCCCAGATTGCCCGACGGCTTAAGCATATATAATGTGTCTCCCCACAAAAAGTACATTGGTAAAACAAACTAAACTGCCGGCGTTTATGGCTGGACACCTTTAATAAAGGTGTGGAACAGTGGCATACAAAACTTTCATGTCCCAGCTTGGAGAATGCGAAAAGGGAAAGAGCCTGAAACTCCATCTCCCCGCAATTTGGACACTGAGTCGCTATAGTCGCTGTTGTCGCCAGAATCATGATACCACCTCTTTTCTCTCCCCATATACTTCGGCAAATAATAAGATTTTCCTGCCTCTCATTTCTGCATTGACGTTTCTTTCCTGATACAAAAATATAATTTAAAACAGTCAGTCATTTTTTCTGAATAATTCATTAACTATTTCCCGCAGTTCAAAGAGATCAAAAGGCTTACTCATATAATGAATAACATTTAATTCTTTGGCCTGTACGGCGTTTTGCGAATCGCCATAAGCAGTCATCATAATGACATTGACATCCTTATCAGCAGCCCTGATTCTCCGCAAAGTATCCATTCCATTCATTCCCGGCATTTTAATATCCATTAATATTAAATCAGGTTGAAAACTCTGCAGAATTTTAAGGGCATCTATCCCGTCAACTGCCATTTCCACAGTGTGCTGATCCTCTTTAAATGTCTCGAAAAGAAGACGCCTGACTCCCAGTTGATCATCGACAATAAGAATTTTAGCCACAAACATTCAGCCTCCCGCCATCCGATTACAGTTAATAGGAATTTTTCTGTACTCAGCACATAATATCCTGCCTGTGTCGATAAATTTATTTAATCCGCCGCCTTTAATTGTTTGTTTTTATTTGCCGGTTAGCAAGTGAAGCCTTAATAAAATCCCTGAAAAGAGGATGCGGCCGGTTAGGACGGGATTTAAATTCCGGATGAAACTGGGAAGCAAGAAACCAGGGATGTTCCGGATATTCAATAATTTCCACCAGTCGCCCGTCAGGAGATATACCGGAAAATTTCAAGCCCTCTTTTCCCAACTGTTGCCGAAATTGATTATTTACCTCATAGCGATGCCTATGGCGTTCATAAATCACTTCATCCCGGTAGGCCGCGTAGGCTTTACTGTTCTCCTGCAATTTGGTAGGCCAAAGCCCTAACCGCATTGTCCCGCCTTTTTCCTCAATATCCTTTTGCTCAGGTAGAATATCTATTACAGGATAAGCTGAATCTGGGTCAAATTCAGTACTGTTTGCGCCATGCATGCTGCAAACATTACGGGCAAATTCGATTACCGCACATTGCATACCCAGACAAATACCCAAAAAAGGTACTTTCCCTTCGCGGGCAAATCTGATTGCCTCAATTTTTCCTTCTATTCCCCGGTTTCCAAAGCCTCCGGGTACGAGTACCCCGTCTATCCCTTCCAAATATTCCTCTGCTGAAGCATTTTCCACTTCTTCGGCATTAACCCAGCGAATCTGTACTTTTGCCCCTTGTTCTGTCCCTGCATGGCGTAAAGCTTCAGCCACACTAAGATAAGCATCAGGCAATTCAACATATTTACCGACAATCGCGATTTCTGTTTCGCAAACAGGAGATTTTATCTTCTCTACCATAGCCTTCCATTCAGTCATATCCGCTTCCGGTACTTTTATCCCCAGACGACGCAGAACAATACTGTCCAGTCCTTCTTTCTGTAACATTAAGGGAACCTCATAAATAGTTCTGGCATCAAGACATTGAATTATCGCTTTGCGATCAATATCACAAAGCAAAGCCAGTTTTTCCTTCATTTCGTTGGAAAGCTCATGTTCAGAACGACAGATTAGAACATTAGGCTGAATCCCTATGCCCCTTAGTTCCTTAACGGAGTGTTGGGTAGGTTTTGTCTTTAGTTCCCCTGAAGCAGCAAGATATGGTACCAAAGCTACATGAATATAGATTACATTCTCGCTGCCGAGGTCACCCCTCATTTGCCGGATTGCTTCTAAAAAGGGTAAAGATTCAATATCACCAACTGTGCCGCCAATTTCCGTAATTACTATATCAGGATGGCTGTCCCTGGCCACACGATAAATCCGTTCCTTAATTTCATTTGTGATATGCGGGATAACCTGAACTGTTCCCCCGAGATAATCCCCTTTACGTTCTTTCGTGATGACAGACCAATAAATCTTGCCGGTTGTTACATTACTGTTTTTGGTTAGCGGGACATCAATAAAACGTTCATAATGACCAAGGTCTAAATCTGTTTCAGCCCCGTCATCTGTGACAAATACTTCCCCATGTTGATACGGGCTCATAGTCCCCGGGTCGACATTTATATACGGGTCAAATTTTTGAATAGCAACATTCAGACCCCTGTTTTTCAAAAGACAACCCAGGGAAGAAGCAGCAATTCCCTTGCCAAGTGAAGAAACAACTCCACCTGTTACAAAAATTAATTTTGTCATATGTGTATTTACCTTTTATCCTTTCTGAAAAGAGAATAATTATTACCAAAATTATCCCCTATTTCGACCTTTTTATTGCTCTTTCAAAAATTATAACAAATCTTAACCATATTTTCTTTATTTGCTAACATAAAAAAGCTAGTAAGGGAGAC
>DATMXV010000100.1:0-3527 GCA_035561335.1 Desulfitobacteriaceae bacterium | reverse complement strand
ACAGGTATTTGTAATTCTTCCCATAAACAAGAGCAAACTATCTATTTCCTTAGTTTCTTCGAATTTTTTCGTTAGTCTATCAATAGGCACATTTAAAGCATTGGCAATTCTAGATATTTCCAAAGCATTAATCGATTTCTTTCCTTTGGTAATTTTCTGCATGACTTGCCTTGAAACACCAATTTTCTCCGCTAAGAACACTTGCGTCTTCTTTTGTTCATCAAGGATAGACAGAATGTTTTGGCCTACTAGCTCAAAAAAATTCATAATAAAACCTCCGATTTTATTTACATCTGCTTCTATAGTATATGCCCAATAACCATTTTTGTAAACAAATTGTTTACTTTTCCTTTCCGCCTCTCAACCTCTGTTTAAAAATCCGGCTGTTCCGATAGTTACTAAGCTAGCTTAGCGCCAATCAATAAGGGCAATTCTTAATCATCTCCTCGGACACGGCCTCCACAACGTCCTGCCAGCGCTTGACAGGTTCCTTCTTGAGTTCCGCCGGCACCGTCTCCGCTAACCGGGTTTGCCTGTCACTGCAGCGCTCTTTAACCTGCCGGATCGCTTCCGCTACCTGAGCGTCATAGTGATTTTGTTCCAATATTTCCGCCGCAATCTTTCGGCCGAGTTTATCCTGAAGGCTGTGCTCCAGGCTTTCCTGCATGATATTTTCGGGCGGTATCACTTTACCTTTATCATATAATTGGATTTTCCCCTCCAGCCAGGCAAGAAACTGCGGCGTGCTCATGGCGTTCAGTTCCACTCTGTTCTCCTGCAGCCAGCTCGCCCAAGCCGGATCAACATAGCTCGCCACGCCCTTCCTGCGCCCTGATTTTTCCGCCTTTTCGATTTCCAGCCCCATGGTAACGGCTTCTTCCGGGTCTAACCCTAGATTGATGATTTTCACTTTTCTCCCGGGCCTGGCTCCGGTTTCATTTTGCAGGGTTTCATAGATCGTCGTGCCATAAGCGTCGGCGTCATGAATGCAGAAAAAAGTGATCTCTTCCTCCGGATTTTCCCCGAGCGCGTCCAGCAAATCCCTGACCGCCCGGCTGGCATAACCCTTGCTGGTGAGTAAGGCCATATCATATTTCTCCGGGATTTTCTTTTCTTTAAGCACCTGGAAGAAGCCCTCTTTTTCAATATACAGGACTTTATTAAACGTCCAGGCGGGCTGCTGATAATTTTCCACCGCGATCGTGCCGATGGAAATATCCCGGCCGTAATGGGGATGGTAGAGCGTTCCCCGCTCATCCCGGTACATCAGGGGAATATCGCCGTGTTCCGCTTCATAACTGCCAATCAGGTCCCGGCAGAAATAGGCGTAATCCGGTTCTTTGCCGGTTTCCCTGATTACATACGGCCGGACGGCATAATAGAGCTGGCGCAGGCTGAAACGATATTCGCCGTTGCCGCCGGCTTTGGCAATGGCCTGTTCCAGACAGGCCGCCACGACTTCTTTCTGGGACTTCTTTTTAACCACAATGGCCGGCAGGGATTTCTGGGCTCTGCCGACCGCCTTTTTAATCCCGTCTGCTATGGCGGCGGCGATTGGCGAGAAATCGGGCTCTTTCCCATCCGTCACAATCGGGATATAGGGCGTCATCAGATTGATTAAAATATCGGCAGGTTTTGCCTTAACATCGAAGATTAAGCCGCAGCCGAAAATACCCAGCTCATTTTTGCCCTGATAGATATTGACCGCGCCGGTCACCGGGGATTTGTTGAGCAGGATCATGATCCGGGGCGTATCGGAGAGGAGCGCGTACGTTTCCAGGACAAACGGGATTTCCGCCTCATGTTCCCCTTTGATTGTCCTGACCGGAAAAACACCGCTTGCTTTACAATAGCCGCTCAAGCCGTCCAGCTCGCCGATCCGCCCCAGCCTCTCCGGATTAACATTTTTAACCAGGACTCTGAGTTTAGCCAAAAGGGCTTCTGTTTCGCCGAAACTTAAGGTATCGGCGGGCGTCTTGGGATATTTCGCAGCTATTTTCCCTGCTTTGCCGCCGGTGCAGCCGTCAAATTGCCTGATCAGTTCCCGTACCGGTCCACTGAACGCTTGAAATAATTCAAAAAAGTTCTCGCTGGTATACCACCAGGGCGAGGTCTTCCCCCGGTAGGTTTCCCCTTGGGCATAGTTAAGCGCCAGGCGCGCCCAGGTCTGATCGATCGGCATTTCTCCTAAATTAAAGCTGATTTTTGTCCCCTCTTCATGATAAGCGCTTAAACTTTCCGGGAGGGCTGTCCCGTCGGATTGGAAATTGATTTTATAATTTTTGCCTCCGGTGGAAACATACAGTTCACCGCCCGAGGCGATTACCGCCCCGGCTACCACACGCAGGCCGTTGCCCAGAGCCCCCCGGGTGGGTAATCTTAAATACTTGGAGGATCTTAACGGCCTGCTGATGGAAAACAGTTCAGGGTCCAGGCCGGGTCCGTGATCCTTGACATAGAAAAAACCGTTCTCATAACCTATTTCACAAGCGCTGCCTATATCCAGGGCATTATCCGTCAATTCCTTGCAAACCAACCTTGATAATTTACTTTTAGGCACCCCCGCTTTTTGGCATAATGTTTCCATATTCCTGAATAATTTCCAGTCTTCACGTTCAAAAAGCATACTTTGTATTCATTCCTCCTGAAAGCAATTACTGGAATATGATATGTCAAGGCTCTGAAAAAGGACATAATAAAGCGGGCGTATCTTCGTTTAGAAATACGCCCGCTCTTTATCAATCCTTATGCAAACTTGGCATGATTCCGTTAAATAGGGGATTATCTCAACGAATTTATGAAGAATTGGAGAAATAGGAAAACGGCAATACTAAAGACATGAAGCTATTTTTCTGATTCTTGCTTATCAAGGGAATATCCCTTAAAATTCAATAAGGGATATTCCCTTAGCACATAATTAAATTGAGGTGATTAGCATGTATGAAAGAATCCGCAATCTGCGGGAGGATAAAGATATGACGCAGGCCCAAATGGCATCTTATCTTAAAATACATCAGACTACGTATTCCGACTACGAAATTGGCAATTTAAACATTCCGGTACCGGTTCTGGATAAGATCGCCGACTTGTTTGAAACCAGCATCGACTATCTTGTAAACCGGACGGACGAGATAAAGCCGTATCCCCGGCAAAAATAGTGAGCTATCCATGCTCAGCTCTTAATATTATAAGAATTTCTCAGAATTTTTTTGATCTTCAAAGAGTAAGCTAAAAAAATAATTTGACTGCAAAAAGTATTAAGCAACTATTGCAGAGAGAGCATTAAGCGGAATTTGCGTAAATGAACGTAGATGATAAAACGTTAAGCACGCCAATGGTTCACTTGCAGTAATACTTTTGGGTTTTGGCGTGTAGTTTTAGAGTCAAGTGAATAGCAAATGTAGTGTTTGCGAACGTGCAATAGTGCCGAGCCTACAGTTATGGTGAGTTTCTGCAGCAGAATCATAATTTCCGAAATAAAAAAGAGATAAAATAGATTAACAGCAGTGACTTAATATTCTGCTGTT
>DATMXV010000099.1:0-16631 GCA_035561335.1 Desulfitobacteriaceae bacterium | reverse complement strand
GTAGGTACCCGGTTGGTCGTTACCCTGCTTATCGCAGGTGCGTCAATAGGCCTGCTTATACCCAATCCTCATTATATTGGGGATACCCATTGATACCGGATTTTGTCCGGCAGCGTTCCATAGCCACAGACCCGGAATCAGCCCAAAGGCTTTACCATATATGGCCTGACTTGCCAGGCTACTCGACAGCAGATGCTGTCTAATCCTGACTTTACCGACATGCTATTGTACCCCAGAGGCTTTCGCATGAGGTCAGTCGGTTGTCTTACATCGCATCGCAGGAGCGATGATTTCTAAGAAATATATATGAAGCGCACAACGTGCGCACATTGGGAGGAAATGAATTATGGCAAAGAAAATGTCTCTGATGGGCGTCGCGGGCAAGATCATGGTCGTCCTGCTCATTTCGCTGGCTGTAACAGAAGGGATAAGCCTGCTGCTTGCTCCTGCTTTCAAAATTACAACAGACTACCGCAGCCTTGTCCTGGTTGCAGTAGTCCTGGCAGTGGTTGGCTTCTTATTTAACCTGATTGCAGGATTCGGTATATTGAGCGCCCATAAAAAAGGTCAATTAGCAACGCATGGGTTGTATGCACTGTTCCTCAACCCGATGTATACCTTCCAGCTCCTGCTCACCGTGCCGGGTTTGCTCCTGCTGCTCAATTCGTAGCTTGCTTTGCTGACAGTCATACCGGCATTATAGCGTTTAAGGTGTTTGCCAAAGAAGAAGAAAAATATTTGGCGGATAAGTTCGGTACGCAGTACACAGAGTACAGGAAAAAGGTATTGTTCAAGTTCCTTTAGGTAATTTTTTAGTAAAAGGGGGACCTGGCATGAGTATTCTGAAACGGTATCCGGTCATTTCATTTTTCATCTTGACGTTCCTTATTTCCTGGGGCGGGATTTTGCTGGTTATCAGCGGATTCGGCGGTCTGCCGTTAACCAAAGAACAATTTAACGCTCAGCTTCCGCTTGCTATTCCGGCAATGCTTGGCGGGCCCAGCATAGCGGGGATCCTTATGACTGGTGTTGCCGGCGGCAAAAAGGGCTTTCGTGACTTGTTTGCGCGCCTGCGGAAATGGAGAGTTCATTTTAAGTGGTACCTGTGGGCTCTTTTTACGGCGCCTCTTGTTTTGATTGTTACGTTTCTTGTTCTTTCCGCTGTTTCTCCTGAGTATCTGCCCGGCATTCTGATCAGCGGTAATATAGCCCCGGTGGTTATATCCGGCATATGCGGAGGGATAGCGGTTGGCATATTTGAGGAGCTGGGCTGGACGGGATTTGCCGTATCTATGCTGAGGAAGAAACACAGCATCCTGATAACCGGACTTATTTTAGGCGGTGTGTGGGGTGGGTGGCATATTTTATCCAATGATATTTGGGCGTGCCGGGTCTACACAGGGAATATACCGCTGGCCTTATTTGTGCCGGCAGACGGACTTCTTTTCATCGCCGGGCAGCTCCCCGCCTACCGAATCCTCACAACATGGGTATATGACCGGAGCGGAAGCCTGCCGGTAACGACCCTGATGCATGCAAGCCTGACAGCAAGCACGCTGATCTTTCAGCCCTTGAATATAGAAGGCTTATCATTATTGGTTTCTACCGCGGCTTCGGCTCTCGCCATGTGGCTCGTCGTATTGGCAGTCTCCGGTTGTTTTAAATCTTATATAGTAGGATAAATCAAGATGACTAAGATTGCGGGGAGGAGGGACAAGCCGTGAATGAGAAACACACGCATATGTGCTCAGCGAATTTCAAGATATTATCAAGGACATTGACGCAATGAATTCGGACTTGGTCTTCGGTAATTTATATTAAAAGGAACTTATTTTTTGCAATAATTAATTAGCCAGATAGGGGTAGCGTGCATTTTTCTTAGGATAATGGAGCTATCCTGTGCAACGTTATGACTGAAAAAATATATCTGATAGATCATTGACACTAAATATAGTATAAGTTACTATAAAAGAGAACTATATATAGCATGATGCTGGTGACGATACGATTGTCGTATCGCTTAAAAGGGAAGCAGGTGCAAATCCTGCGCGGTACCGCCGCTGTCAAAGAGGAGCTGTTCCAATAAGGCCACTGAAAGACGGGAAGGCCGGAAGAGCGATGATGCTTGAGCCAGAAGACCTGCCTGAATCAAACTTCCTTTTGCTCTGCGGCTTTACAGGGTTGAAGGAACCCTATGTGGTTTTATATGAAGAAGTGAGATAAAACGATAGGGGGTAACTTGCTTGCAGGAAAACGATCTGCAGGTGTCATTTCCGGAAATTTGACGCCTGCAGTTTTATTTTTCTATACATAAACAAATCAGAAAGATGAGGAGGGTTATGTTCAATGCTTCAGCAAATTATTAAAAGAGATCAGTCTTCTATGCCATTTAAAAAAGAAAAAATCGTGCTGGCCATATTTAAAGCGGCCAACGCCGTCGGCGGTAACGACTTTGAAACCTCGGAAAAACTGGGAGAAGAGGTCATAAGAATTGCCAATCAGCGTTATCCCGATGGAATTGCTGATGTGGAAGGCATTCAGGATATCGTGGAAAAAGTATTGATTAAAGCAGGGCATGCCAAGACGGCCAAGGCTTATATCCTGTATCGCGAAAAAAGACGCGTCGCGCGCGAATCGAATGCACTGATCGGCGCAACCATCAATATGTTTACGGAATACCTGCATAACCGGGACTGGCAAATTAACGAGAACGCCAATACGCAAAAGTCCATTAACGGCCTGAACAATTATGTACGCGAGGCTTTCACGAAAAACTATTGGCTGCATGAAATTTATTCCGAGGAGATCCGCAACGCCCATCTGTCAGGGGACCTGCACATCCATGACCTGGGCTTTTTCGGCCCCTACTGCGCCGGCTGGGATCTTCGCCAGATCCTAATATATGGATTCGGCGGGGTCCCCGGGAAGGTCGAATCCAAGCCGCCGAAACATTTGCGTTCTTTCTTAGGGCAAATCGTGAATTCCACCTTTACAACCCAGGGGGAAAGCGCCGGCGCTCAGGCCTGGTCATCCTTCGATACCTATTGCGCCCCGTTTATCAGGTATGATCATTTGGATTACCGGACAGTCAAACAGGCCCTGCAAGAATTTGTGTTTAATCTGAATGTGCCGACCAGGGTCGGGTTTCAATGCCCTTTTTCCAATTTGACCTTTGATATTGTACCGCCGTCAATCTTAAAAGACCAAAGCATAATCATCGGCGGCCAGGCGATGTCGGATACTTACGGCGATTTTCAAAAAGAGATGGACATGTTTAATCGGGCTTTTTGCGAGGTAATGATGGAAGGGGATTCCAAAGGCCGGGTTTTTACCTTCCCGATACCGACCATTAATATAACCAAGGATTTTGACTGGAACAGTCCTGTAACTGAGGAGTTTATGGAGATCACCTGCAAATACGGTATCCCTTATTTCTCTAACTATATCAATTCCGATTTGTCTCCGGAGGATGCGCTGTCGATGTGCTGCCGATTAAGGCTGGATACCGCCGAGTTGCGGAAAAGGGGCGGCGGTTTGTTTGGCTCTAACCCGCTGACTGGTTCAATAGGGGTTGTGACAATCAATCTGCCGAGGATCGCCTATCTTTCTAAAAGCGAATCGGAATTCCGGATCAGGCTATGGCAGCAGATGAACATTGCGCGGAACAGCTTGGAGATCAAAAGAAAAGTCATTGAGGATCAAACGGCTAAAGGCCTGTACCCTTATTCGGAAAACTACCTGAAGGATGTTAAACTCAGAACGGGATATTACTGGTTCAATCATTTTAATACGATCGGCTTGATCGGCATGAACGAAGCCTGTCAGAACTTGCTCGGGCATGAGTCGGATCTCACGACTCGTGAAGGCCAGGGGTTCGCGCTCCGGACGCTGAACTATATGCGCGATGTTATTAAGGGTATTCAGGATGAAACAGGTCATTATTACAACCTCGAAGCGACGCCGGCGGAAGGAACCAGCTATCGTCTGGCCAAACAAGACAAGGAACGTTTCAAAGATATTATAACAGCCGGGGATTCTGCCCCCTATTATACCAATTCCACGCAACTGCCGGTGGGATATACGGACGATATTTTTGAAACAATGGAATTGCAGGACGAGCTGCAGTCGCTGTATACGGGCGGCACCGTTCTGCACCTTTACCTGGGTGAAGAAATCAAAGATACCAGTACCGCCAAGAATCTGATCAAAAAGATATTCACCAATTACAAGCTGCCCTATATATCGTTAACACCGGTATTTTCCGTATGCAATGATCATGGCTATATTTCCGGGGAGCATTTCAACTGTCCCGAATGCGGAGCGCCGAGCGAAGTGTGGAGCCGCGTCGTGGGTTACTTGCGTCCGGTCCAGAATTTCAACAAAGGTAAGCGCGCCGAATACAACGAGCGCAAAAAGTATGTGCTTAAGGATCAGGAAAATGTCGTATGATCGTTTCCGGAATAGTTAAGAGCTCCTTGGTCGATTATCCAGGCTTGGTTGCCGCTGTGCTCTTTGTGCCGGGCTGCAATTACAATTGCTTTTACTGCCATAACCGGTTTCTGCTGGACGGTTCTCGGGGCATATTGAATCTGACGGAGATTAAGGACTTCCTGAAAAAACGCTCGGGACTGCTTGACAGCGTAGTCGTCAGCGGCGGCGAGCCAACCTTGCAGAAAGGCCTGATATCTTATCTCAGGGAGATAAAAGAACTCGGTTACAGAATAAAGCTTGATACTAACGGTTCTTCCCCGTTCGTAATTGCCCAACTGTTGAGGGAGGGTTTGTGCGACTATTTTGCGGTTAATTATAAAGCCCCTGCGGCAAGATACCAAGAAATTTGCGGAGACGGCGCCTGCGCGGAGCCCGTGTTAAATACCATAGGCCAATTGCTGGAGCGTCAGGCTGATTTTGAGGTTAGGACGACGGTTGTTCCGCAATTGACGGAAGAAGACCTCCTGGTGATGGCCCTGGAACTTCCGGTTGTTCCCCGTTATGTATTAAACCGTTACCGGTTCCCGGAAAAGTATTTGCCCGGTGATCGGGAAAGGGTGTTGGAAAAACCGTATACTCAGGAACAAATCGATGCTTTTAAAACCGTCATCAAAGATAGACAGCCCCATGCTGAATAAATCTTTAATGAAAAATAATTAAACCCCGTCACAATCTGGTAAAGAAGAAATCAGGCTGAAAAAGTGTATTTGGAATATTTAAAATTAAAGGCAAGACCAACGTCAAGGTGCCCCCTGTCATGAGGAGGAGAATAGGGAACCGGGTGAAAATCCCGGACAGCCTGAATTTTATTTTGGAGGAAGCAAGCATGAAACAGATATCGGTGATCGGGTACCCAAGAATCGGCCCGGACAGAGAGCTCAAGCGATGGACGGAAAGCTATTTCAAACAGGAACTAGCAAAGGAAACGCTTCTGAAAAACGCGGCGGAGCTGCGCAGGAGGCACTGGCGGATGCAGTTTGACAACGGTGTGGATTACATCCCTTCCAATGATTTTTCCTTCTACGATACGTTTCTGGATATGGCTTGTCTGCTAACGTTATCGTCGCCTCGGGCTTGACAGCCTTGACACCTATTTTGCCATGGCAAAAGGGTATCAGGGGGAAAAGGGAGACGTCAAGGCCCTGCCTATGAAAAAATGGTTCAATACCAATTACCACTATATCGTCCCCGAAATTGACGATGATACGATTTTCGACCTGAACGGATCAAAGCCGTTCGACGAATACCGCGAGACCGCAGATGCCGGTATCCGGGCAAAACCGGTGTTGATCGGGCCTTTTACCTTTCTGAAGCTTTCGGAGAACAAATCGGGAAAATCCATTCGGGTGCTTGCCGATGCGCTCATCAGTGGAGCAATACGGCTTTCCCCCCGAAAAGCTGTTGTTTGCCGGCATCGTCAACGGAAAGAATATCTGGGTCAACCATTATGAGCAGACGCTGCAATTGCTTCAGCGGCTTGAAATTTTAATTGATCCAGGCCCCATTGTGCTTTCCGCCTCCTGTTCCCTGCTGTACGTACCTTATTCGGTCAGGGGCGAGTCGCAGCTGGCGGAAAAATATACGGCGCATTTCGCGTTTGCGGAGGAAAAGCTCGCCGAGCTTGCCGAGCTCGCACAACTGTCGGATGATCCGCATTATGCGCAGAATGGAAACTACCTTGAAAATCAGGCCGTTATCGGCCAAAAGAACGACAGCGAATTCAGGTACGAGGATATCCGCGAAAGAGTCGCCAACCTGATGGAAGCGGATTTTATAAGGAAGCCCGCTTTTGAAGAAAGAAGGAAACTGCAAAAAAGAGCGTTGAAACTCCCTCTGTTGCCGACGACCACCATCGGCTCCTTTCCGCAGACCGCCGACGTGAAAAAACTGCGCAGCCGGTACAGAAACGGCGAGATCAACGCTTCCGAATATACCGGCGAGATCAACCGTAAAATTACCGAGGTGATTGAGCTTCAGGAGGAAATCGGGCTCGACGTGTTGGTGCACGGGGAATATGAACGTAACGATATGGTGGAGTATTTCGGGGAAAAGCTCGCCGGGTTTGTCTTCACAAAAAAAGCGTGGGTACAGTCCTATGGAACAAGGTGCGTCAAGCCGCCCGTCATCTTTGGTGACGTGAAGCGGTTTGAACCGATGACGGTGGATGTGATCCGGTATGCCCAAAGCCTGAGAAAGAGGATTATTAAGCGAAATTAAAACAGGCTGTGCAGAGGTGTGTGATTTCTAAACCATTCGTAAACAACTGAATATAGAAATATGGCAAAATGAGCGGGTATATTTTCAAACGAAGATACCCCAGCTTTTTTATGCCCTTTTTAATTCTG
This sequence comes from Desulfitobacteriaceae bacterium, assembly GCA_035561335.1. Classification (GTDB taxonomy): domain Bacteria; phylum Bacillota; class Desulfitobacteriia; order Desulfitobacteriales; family Desulfitobacteriaceae; genus UBA2264. The sequence goes on along the minus strand of DATMXV010000099.1, from coordinate 9,795 downwards.
CAATGCAGAAAAACAAAAGTCCGGGAAGTCGAAAAAGCCCTCAAAGGTTTTTACAGCAATTAGAGCAGCAAGCTGTTCCTCAATCCGATGTATACCTTCCAGCTGACCAGTAGTGAATATCAATTGTTGAATGGAGGAAATTCCATCCCTTTTAGAGTCTGCTCCAGGCGTAAAACAATCTTGACATTACAATACAGATAATTTATAATAATCATATAAATCATACTTATCATATAAATCGTACAAAGTTTTAAGAAAGTGAGGCAATTGTATGGCTATCCCCAAAGGAAAATATGCCTGGACTGTTAAGGTAGGCGAAAAAGGACAATTTGTTATTCCGAAGGAAGCAAGAGACATTTTTAATATCAAACCGGGTGATACGCTGATTGTTTTAGCTGATGAAAAACGGGGGATCGCCATTCCCCCGCAGGATATGTTTGCCCAGTTATCAAAGGCAATATTTACCGAAGACAGGCCTCCTGAAAACGACAAAAGTGAGGAAAAGGAATAATGTCCGGAAATACAGTTACGCTAAGAAAAAGCTATCTTGATAATATCCGTTCCCTGACAATAGTACTTGTTGTCATTTATCATGTGGCTTACATTTTTAACAGTGCGGGGGTTATCAGCAATCTTCCTGTGAAGGGAATTCAGGCGCTGGACAGTATCTGTTATTTTCTCTATCCCTGGTTCATGTGTCTTCTGTTTATGGTTGCCGGGATCAGCGCCAGGTATGCACTGCAGGCACGCAGCGCCAGGCAATTCGCTCAGGCAAGGGTGCAAAAACTGATCGTCCCCTTTTTTGGCGGCGTATTTTTACTCGGTTGGCTCAACGGGTGGGTCACTGCCCATTACGTGGATATGTTCGGTGGGAATGTGGTTCCGGGTTTTGTAAAGTACCTGGTATATTGCCTGAATATCGGGCCGCTCTGGTTTCTTTTGGAGCTGTTTATAATTTCCATGATTTTGCTGCTTATCCGCAAGCTTGACCGCCAGGACAGACTTGGGACGCTTGCGGGCAAAGCCAACCTGCCGTGCTTGATTTTACTGGTCCTGCCGGTGTGGGGTTCCTCATTTTTACTCAATACGCCTGTTATAACGGTATTCAGAAACGGGATTTATGGGCTGATGTTCCTGCTCGGTTACTATCTGTTTTCCCATGACCTAGTTTTGGAGAAAGTTAAGAAATACGCTGGTCCGTTCTTAATAATTGGCGTCGCTTTGGGATGTGTTGAAGTCTGGTATTTCTTCGGCCAAAATTATACAGCGGATGCCTGTCTGCAGCATCCGCTTACGAATCTCTACCTGTGGATGATGATCCTGGCCATTCCGGGATGTGCCCGGAGGTGGTTAAATTTCCGCAATTCCTTGACGGAGTATCTGCAAAAACGCAGTTTCGCGCTTTATGTCTGTCATTATCCGCTGCTGGTTACGGCGGCGTATTTGATCATGGCTTATACAGAGCTACCTATGCCGGCAGTTTATTTGATTTTACTGCCGCTTACTTTCGCTGCTTCCCTACTCTTTTATGAAATCATAAGCAGACTGCCGCTAGTCCGTTATCTTTTATTTGGGATGAAAAAGTAAATTTTTGAATCAAGAAGAGGATCACCCCTGACGGGGCGGAACAGTGCGGGTTTATGAATTTTCCAATTCCCGGAATCAAAACCTCATCCCAATTGTTTTACTTCCCGGACGTTCGTCGGGTGTTCCTATGTGGGCTTCAAATCTGAAGGATTTTGCCGCTGAGCGGACTGTTTACGCTCTGGATGCATTAGGCGACGCCGGTATGAGTATTCAGACAAGAGAAATCAAAAATTCGGCTGACCAGGCTGATTGGCTTGACCGGGTGTTCAAACAGCTGGAATTGTCGGAAGTACATTTAGTTGGGCATTCATTCGGAGGATGGTTGGCGGCCAACTACGCAGTACGATATCCGGAGCGCGTCGCCACGCTTAATCTCCTTGAGCCTGTTTTTGTCTTGCAGGGACTGCGTTGGCAGATATATCTCAAATCAATACCTGCCTCAATCTCCTTTCTGCCCCGAAGCTGGCGCGACAGGCTGCTTGAAGATATTGGCGGGGTATTTGAGATCGATTTAAACGACCCAATTGCGCGGATGATTGCGTATGCAACAGAATATTATGCAAATAAGTTGCCCACTCCAGACCGGATCTCAGAGTCGCAGCTTAAAGGGCTGAATATGCCGGTATTTGCAGCTTTGGCGGCTGACAGCTCTATTCATGACCCGGCAGCGGCGGTGGAGACAGCCAAAGCGAATATCAAGATTGTTGAGGTGAGAAGCTGGCCCGATGCCACGCATTCCCTGCCGATGGAATACCCTGAGCAGCTGGACCGTGAACTGCTTAATTTCATGGAAGCCAATGAGGTCAGATAATTCCGGGAAATACTTGCGATATTTATTGCCCAATGATGTTGGCAACTATAAGGCGGTGCGGAACATCTGGGACTGACTGTTTGGGGGCTTGTGGACTTTGCGGTCTTTCATCTTACGAGAGATAATAGACATCAGAGAAGCATAGGGCGAAACTTAAGAACAAAGGAGACGTAAAAATGCCTTACAATTTGGACTTAGCTGTTCTGGCCGTCCGGGACTATAAGGAATTGTTAAAAAGCCAAAACCTTTTACCGGGGCGCAGGATCCTCCGGCAAGACATCGATCATAACTTTAATGTTATCGAACGGCAGGGTATCGCCAATCTCGCCCAGTTGAAAAAGCAGCTTGCCGCGCCGCAGAAGATCGTGTCTTTCGCCGCAATTACCGGCATCCCCGCAGATTATTTGACCATCCTCAAAAGAGAAATCGGCAGCCTTGAGCAAAAGCCCGTACCCCTGGCCAGCTTTCCGGATCTGGATGGGAACATAGTTTCCAGTCTGAACAGCAGGGGTATTAAAACCTCCAGGGAGTATTTTGAAAGCGGCCTGGCCGGCACAGACGAGTTGTTCTGCCTCTGTGATCTTGTAAGGATTAACGGCGTGGGAGCAGTCGCGGCAAAAACGTTTTATGAAGCGGGATACCGGTCCGTTGCGGAGGTTGCCTGCGCAGAGGCTGCCGTCATGCTCCGGAAAGTAGCGGTGGTCAACGAGGCCAGGCAATACTATAAGGCAAAACTGGGCCTAAAGGATATGCAATTTTGTATTGACTTTGCGTCGCTGCTGATCAAGTATGGCGGCTGAGAGCCAAAAACCACAGGAGAAATTGTGATCAACATTATAATAATAAATTTATCATTGACAAAAGAGGCGGATGAAGTTAATTTTAATAATGAATGGAGATTCATTTATGCAATACCTCAAAGACGAAATTAAAAACAGCATCATAAGCGCCGCCCTCCATGAATTTGAGGAAAAAGGATTTAACAATGCTTCCATCAGGACCATAGCAAGAAATGCCGGAATAGCTGCAGGTAATCTATACCGGTATTTTAATGGCAAAGAAGAGTTGTTCAATTATATTATGGAGCCTGTATCTGAGCGGTTTACCGGTCTTATTTTCAGTGATTTTCAAGCCGATGCCAATAATTTGCCTGTTTTAGCAGACGTGGTGGACAAAATCATGAGTTTTTATGAGAAAGACAGCAGGGAATTTATGATTTTGTTGGATAAAAGCGAAGGTTCTGTTTATCAGAATTTAAAAGAAGATTTGATCGTTCTGATCGAAAAGCGTGTGAGAGAAGAGCTTGGGCCTAAACTGAAGGATGAAGGGATTATCCTGGCCGACGAATTTATTTTTCATGTGCTCGCCTCAATGTTAATCGAAGGAATTTTGAGAATATTAAAACAAGGCAAAGGGGATGGCAGGAGAATAAGGAAACTGATCAGTCAGATGCTGGCTTTAAATCTTAATTATTTAGAGATTATGAAGGAAGACCCTGTTTTCAGGCAATAAAAAATAAAATGAGAGTCAACCATTTTTTTATGCCCCAATAATGAACAACGATTCATTATACGATGGAAAAGGAGCAGCCAAGAGATGAAAAAAATATTGGAAAAGATGAAAACGAAAAAAATAACTTTCTATTTGATAATCGTACTGGTATTTGTACTGTTGTTTATTATAGGGTTCATTTTGTTTCGCAATCCGGACTTTTTGGCCGGAAAGCAGAATGCGCGGCAAGCTTCCGCCGGCAGCCGTGTCACGGTTGAGGTCCGGAAAGCGGAAATCCGCTCAATTCTGCCGACCAGTACTTATGACGCCACGCTTTTGGCCGGGGAAGAAGGTGTGGTCGGAGCGGACATACCCGGCAAGGTTGTGCAGATCCTGTTTAAAGAAGGGGAAGCGGTCAAAAAGGGCGCGCCTTTGATTGTCCTGGACAGTCAGGACCTGAACGACCAGCTGAAAGCCGCCCAGGCCCAGCTGGACGCTGTGAAGGCCGCTTTGCCCAAGGCGCAGGCCAATCTGGAAATCTCCCAGCGTAATTACGATAATACAAAAGCGCTTTATGAAGCCGGGGCAGTATCCGCCAACGACTTAAGCGATGCCGGAACCGCGCTTAAAGTTGCCCAGGCGGATCTGGCTGCTTTGCATGCCAACATCGGGGCGGCCCAGAGCGGGGTCGACAGACTGCAGCATTCCTTGGCCGATCTGGTGATCAAAGCGCCCGTGGCCGGCGTTGTGGAAGATAAAAACGTCGCCGTGGGAGCGTATGTGGCCCCCGGGGCGCCGCTGGCCATGGTGAGGAACACCTCGACCATTCAGGCCGTAATTAAAATCCCGCAGGAGGATGCCGCCAAAATTAAGGCCGGTCAGAAGGCCAAAGTGAGAGTAAGCGGCGACAATCAGGAATATGACGGGACTGTAAGTTATATCAGCACAACGGCCAGTACGGCTTCCAGAAATTTTATGGCCAAAGTGGAAGTGCCGAATCAGGATAATAAGCTGAAGTCCGGTACCTATGCCAACGTGGATATCGGCGGCAGTGAAGTAGCCATGCTCCTTATTCCGCTGAAAGCGGTAGCGGGCAGTGAAGGAAGCTATTATGTATTTACGGATGATAACGGAACAGCACGCCGCCTTGATGTAGAACTTGGCGCGACCCACAATGATATGATCGAAGTAAAATCCGGACTTGCTGAAGGCGCCGGCGTGATCTGCAGTAATATCAATACGCTTCAGGATGGAGATTTGATCACGGCCGCGCCTGCAGAGCAGGGGGAATAAAGATGTTTTTGACAGATTTGAGCTTGAAGCGCCCTACTTTTACGATTGTAATCATAATAGCCCTGCTGGTGACCGGAGCGGTCTCGTTCATCGGCCTGCCCGTCAACGATTTGACTGAAGTCGATATGCCCGTCGTTTCGATTGTCGTGGTCCAGCCGGGTGTCGCGCCGGACCAGCTCGAAACCAAGGTGACCCGGAAAGTGGAGGATACGGTGGGACAGATCTCGGGCGTGGATCAAATCACTTCCACGGTAAGAGACAGTGTATCCGTTACAGTAGTACAGTTTATTCTGGAAAAACCGGCGGACGAAGCGGTTCAGGAAGTGAAGGATAAAATGGGGGCCATTCGCGGTGAATTGCCTCAAGATATCCAGGAGCCTGTTATCGCCAAATACGATATGACCGCCCAGCCGATCGTGTCGCTGGCGTTTACCGGCACGGTCGGGGACAAAAAACTGTCTGAGCTTGTTAACAATACGATCAGCAAACAGCTGAGTGCCGTCAAAGGCGTTGGCGCCGTCAATGTCTACGGGGCGCAGGAGCGGGAAATCCAGATTCTGCTGGATAAGCAAAAAATGAATGCTTTAAGCGTCACGGCTGCGGAAGTGGCCAACAGCCTGGGATCAGACAATCTGGATATCCCGGGCGGGAAAGTCTCGGACGGCGACCGTGACATAAATTTGCAAACCACCGCCAGCATCAAAAACGTGGAAGATTTCGGCAAAATCCTGATCGGGAAACGCGGTGCGGATGAAATTCATGTCAGTGATATCGCCGAAGTGGTGGACGGCAGCAAAGAGATGGATAGTATATCGATCTATAACGGGCAAAAAGCCATCGGGATTGATGTCGTCAAACAATCCGGGGCCAATACAGTCGAAGTAGCCGGGGCCATCAGGCAGGAGATTGAAAGCATCAGCAAGGGTCTGCCCCAGGGTGTCACGCTCAATATCGTCCGGGACAACTCCGTGATGATTCACGAACAGGTCACGAACGTAGAGAAAGCGCTCCTGGAAGGCTCCATGATCGCGGTACTCATTATTTTTCTGTTTTTAGGCAATGCTGCCAGTACCATCATCAGCGCCCTGGCACTTCCCACCTCGATTATTGCCACGTTTATCATCATGAAGCTGATGGGTTTTACGCTCAATCTGGTTACCCTGGTGGCCCTGTCACTGTCCATCGGCTTACTGGTTGATGATGCCATTGTCGTGATTGAAAATATCGTCCGGCAAATGAAGATGGGCAAAACACCGTTTCAGGCCGCCAAAGAGGCGACTTCGGAAATCGGCCCGGCGGTCTTGGCCACAACCCTGACCATTGTTGCGGTATTCCTGCCGGTTGCCATGATGAATGGCATTATAGCAAGTTACCTGCGGGAATTCGGACTTACCGTATCCTTCAGCGTCCTGATATCATTGTTTGTATCCTTTACGCTGGTTCCCATGCTTGCTTCCAAATATTTAAACGGCAGGGGAGGGCATGGCCTTAAGAATACGGGGATAGTGGGAAGGTTTTTAGCCTGGTTTAACCAATTGTTCGATAAACTGGGCAGGAGCTATGCCCAGCTCTTAAAACTGGCCTTGAATCACAGGCTGAGCGTTATGCTCATCGCCGGGGGGCTTTTAGGGCTGAGCATCGCCATCATGCCGTTTCTGGGAACGACCTTTTTACCAGCAGAGGACAAAGGAGAAATCAATATCACTGCCGTGCTGGATTCCGGCTTGTCCCTGGAAAAAGCCGGTTCAACCGCCCGGGAAATAGAGGCGGCTGTGAAAGAGTACCCGCAGGTGCTTTATACTTATTCTATCGTGGAAGCGGACAAGGTATCCATGTATGTCAAAGTCACTGCCAGGGAGAGCAGGGAGGAACCGATTGAGGGGATTGTGGCCGGGATGAGAAGCAGCCTGCAGAAAATACCCGGAATCGGGATATCCATCAGCGGCAACAGCTCGGTGGCCAATATCGGCAGTGCCTCCAGCAAAGATTTTGTTTACCATATCACCGGCAACGATTTTGAGGGTCTCCAGCAATATGCGCTGACCCTGAAGCAAATCGTAAGGAATTTGCCGGGAGCCGAAGACGTGAGCCTGAGCTACCGGGCGGGCAATCCGGAAGCACATCTCCAGGTTGACCGTGACAAGGCGGAAGATTTGGGGGTCAGTCCGGCGGCAGCGGGAAGCACGCTCAGGATTTTATACAACGGGGTAACTGCCGGACAGTATGAGAGCGGCGGCGACCGCTATGATGTGACGCTGAAACTGAACGCCGGGGACCGCAAAAATCTCGGGAGCTTCAATGGAATTTATGTCCCGGGCACCAATACGGAAGATAACCAGCCTATCCTGGTACCGCTCACCCAGATGACGAATCAGGTATTTACAACATCCGCAGCAATAATCAACCGCTACGATAAGGAAAGAGAGATTCAGATTTCCGCCAATGTCAGGGGTATTTCTACCGGGGATTTCGATAAGGAATTTCAGAAAGAGCTTGAAAAAGCCGGCATACCCCGTGGCGTCAGTCTGACCGCCGGCGGGAACAATGCGCTCATGTCCGATGTTTCCGGCGGAATGGTCATCGCCCTGATCCTGGGCGCTTTGTTCATCTTCCTGATTTTGGCGGCCCAATACGAGAGTTTTATTGATCCCTTAGCCATCATGTTCTCACTCCCCATGGCCATCATCGGCGCCGTCCTTGGACTTCTGGCCGGACAGAAAGAACTCAGCTTTGCGGCCATGATCGGCATTGTTCTGCTAATGGGGCTGGTAACCAAAAATGCCATTCTGCTTATCGACTTTACCCGGCAGCGCCGGCGTGAAGGACTGGAGCGTAAAGAAGCTATCCTTGAAGCGGCTTCCATCCGGCTCAGGCCGATCATGATGACAACATTGGCCATGATCGTCAGCATGATCCCTGTTATTACTGAAGGAGGGGCTGGGGCATCGTTCCGTTCCCCAATGGCCTATGCGGTTATCGGCGGATTAATTACCTCAACGCTTTTGACTCTGGTTGTAGTTCCGGTTATGTATACGTTTTTTGACGATTTAAGGAACCGGTTCAGCAGGAAACACACACCAACCAAGTCTCTTTCTGTTTAATAATTACTAAGGGATTTCACGGCGCAGTGTAGAGGTGACTGCGCTATTTTTTTTGAATATTACCCCGGCAGCGTTCACGGAGAATTTGAGTTATGGGTCCCGAAGATTTGTGCTATACTAAATTTAAATTATTGTTTGTTGGATTGGAGAAGCGGTATGATTACAATTGAAAGTATGATGTCAATTGACAAAGGCGATTTACAGGAAGCGGCAAAGAGGTTAAGCAAAGACGATATCCCGCAGCTTGTAGAATGGCTGTCCTTAAAAGACGATAAAATCAGATATCAGGCCTTCCTCCTCCTGCAAAACCGATCAGTATTCTTTGATGATGTTTATCCGTATTGGGAGACCTTCTGCGATAAACTTAAAAACGCTAATTCTTACCAGAGAAGCATCGGGCTTATGCTCGTTGCCGAGAACACAAAATGGGATCAGGAAAACCGGATAGAGAATGCCATTGATGAATATTTGGAACTCCTAAACGATGAAAAACCCGTAACAATCCGCCAATGTATTCAGTCATTGGCTAAAATAGCAGCAATTAAGCCGGGCCTGAACAATAAAATAGCTGACAGGCTTATTTCATTTAATCTTATGGCGATTAAAGAAACGATGCGCAAATCCATATTGCTCGACAGCTTGAATGTCCTGCTCATCATTAGAAAAAAACTCAGAAAAGATGAGATAGAAAGCTTTATCCTTAAGGCGTTGTCCGGTGAAGTATTGGATAAAAAGGCAAAAAAGCAGATTGAAGCACTTTTATAAAATACCGGACCGGAGGGCGGTCGGAAGGGCGAATAAGGGGGGTAGAGTAGATGGCGCTTAAGAACATGGAACCCGAACGGCTCTATTATCTCGACTGGCTGCGGGTGCTGGTGATCCTGTCGCTCATCCCTTTCCATGCCTCGCTGACTTACCTGAGGTATGGCACCGTCTATATCAAGGAGCCGGCAGCGGGTCTCGCGGCCCTGCCGTTCCTTATCGTCGAGGTGCCTCTCGGAGATTTTTTCATGACCCTCTTGTTTTTTGTTTCGGGTATGGCCTCCTTTTATTCCTTTAAAAACAGGGGCAGCGCCGGGTATACCGGGGAACGGCTGAACAAGCTGATGCTACCCTTCCTGCTTGGGTTCCTCTTCCTTTGCCCCTGGACGGGCTACCTCCAAGCTCTTTATGAAGGATATCAGGGCAATTTCTTCAGCTTCATCCCGCAGTTTTTCTGGTATCAGAGTTTCCATTATCATGGGTATGGCCATCTGTGGTTCCTTTTGTACCTGTTCGTCTTCTCCATGCTCTGCGTGCCGCTCTTTAAACAATGGCAGAGGAATGAAGGACGGATGGAGCGAATCGGCGCTTTTCTGGTGCAAGGGAACCGTTTGCTGCTGCCCATCGGTGTCATTGTCCTGCTGGAGCTGTGTTTGCGTCCCTTCTTTCATCCGGACGCCTATATAATTATCTTCGATTGGGCAAACGATGCCGTTTATCTAAGCCTGTTTATCTATGGGTACGTATTTG
>DATMXV010000098.1:0-4418 GCA_035561335.1 Desulfitobacteriaceae bacterium | reverse complement strand
CTTCATAATGGAGCGATCGCGCACATCAAAAATGGTGAATATGTGGAAGCGGCCGTTCAATACCGCAAGGCCCTGATGATAACCGAAAAAATCAGTTACTACGAAGGGATGGCCATAACCCTTTTTTCCATGGCAAATTTAGCCTTGCTGATCGGGGACCTCAGCGAAGCGCTCGCCAATGCGGCTGATTCCAGGAAAATGTTTGCCAAGGCCAATCTTCCGCATGGACATTGTGACGACCTCTTAAAACAGTTGGCAGTAACGGCCAAAAAGAAGGGCATAAGTTATGAGAAAGAGGGGAACTTTCCGGAAGCAATCAAGCATTTTGAAGCGGCCCTCCCTTTCGCCGATGAGAAGAGCCGCCAGGCCTTGACTCATGAAATTAAACTGCTGCGGAGGATAATAAATGATCGACAAGGAAAAGATAGCTGAGACTTTAAAACTGCTGAATAAAGCTGCCATAATGGAAACCACCCGGGGAAACTATGAGCAGGCCCTGACGATATTCGGCCAAAGCCAGGAGCTGGAACAACAACTTGGCCTCCGGCTTCAGGTTGGCGAATCCCTGGTAAATAAGGCCAATGTTTATTTCTTAATGGAGAAATATGATTTGTGCCTGGAAGCCTTAAAGCAGGCCGGAGAAATATTCCAGAAAGAAAAAAACCCGCGCGGTATTTTCAAAAGCCAACAATTAGCAGGCGAGGTCCATTTCCGGAATAAAGAATATGACAAGTCGGCGCAGGTTTACGAAAAATGCCTGAGAATCAGCAGCGGCGGCAGAGAAAGAGCAATCTCCTGCTTCCAGGCAGCTGTTTCTTATCTTAAACTGAAGAACAATTATAAAGCCCAGGATTATTTGGGAAAATCAATTGCTGAATTTACCAGGCTTGATGATAAAATAGGCCTGATCGATTGCCTGAGGCAGCGGGCCTTGCTGTTTAAAAGCATGGGCAGGAAGGACCTGGCGCTGAACGACTTGAGAAAATGCCTGGACTTAACGGATAACCAGGATCTGATCGGCGATATCAACCAGCAAATGGCGAATATTTAGTTTGACGGCCTTCTCCCGCAGTAAGGGCAAAAGCTGAACTCCGGTTCAAGCCGGGCGCCGCAATTGGCACAGGAGCGGCCGGGGAGACAGCGGTCCAGCGGACGCAGGTATTCATCCTTGATTTCCGGGAGCCGGCCTTTTTCATACTGCCGGGCAAAGAGGGGATCGAACTCAAAAATCCTGCCGCAGCAGGCCGGTTTAACATAATATTTGGTATTCCAGCTGAAGAGCGGTAAGAAAAACAGATGGAAATAAGTATAAGTTTTAAAAATTTCGAAGTGGGTCAAGGCCTGGCAAGCAGGACAGACGACATTATTATAGGAAGCGATTGATTTTTGAACTTCCTTGACGCCGAAGATACCGATAAAGATCATGGCGGGACACTCCTTAAATATTTGTTACTGCAGATATTCCCTGGGGATTGACTGCACGGGAATTGCCAGGGCCCTGGATTCTGATTTGCCGTTTATATTTAAATTGCTGCTGGCGAAGATTACTCCGACAACCTGCATTTGCTTGTTAATTACCGGGCTGCCGCTGTTTCCCGGATTGATCGTGATATTGAGATCGAAGACCACTGAGCGGTCTTCTCCTATCTTATGAAATCCACCGGCCTGACCGCGCTGGGCGATATACTTGTAGCCCAGGGGGTTGCCGATAACAGTCAGAGGATCACCGGCCTTAACCTGATCATTAAGATTAAGGGCTACTGTGGGCAGGTCATTGGCGGCCAACTCAATTACAGCCAGGTCCAGATTGGGAATAAGCTGGGATTGTTCAGGGTAATATTCTTTGCCGTCCGCGAAGCGGACTGTGATCTTGTCGGCATTGACCACAAGGTGCCGGTTGGTAATAATCTTCCCAGTCGGGGAGATATTAAAACCAGTGCCCTGGTATACCCCGGCAGCTGCAGATCCATCCTTGGCAACTACTTCAATGCTGACAACGGCCGGTTTACATTTTTGGACGAGTTCATCATTCCTTAACAAGATATTTTGATCAATGAATTTCAATTGTTCCGAGAAAAGATGAGGGAAATTGGGCACTGAGATTGCCACAAAAGCCAAAATAATAACCAGGGCAATTATTTTTAGGAGGCAACCCGAGTTCTTTCGGCCTTCCTCTTCGTATTCTGCTTGTTCTTCCCCGTCTTCATCTTCCCATAATTGTTCATCACTCATTATTAAATCCTCAAACCTCTTAATCCTCTTAATTTTGAGCTTGCCGTCTTTTTCAGTATAGCAGTTTTGCCGGGAAGGCGCCAAAGAATTACCGAATAAATTTAACGCCGGTCGCGGAAAAGACATTATCCGACCGGCGCAGTATAATTAAAAGGAGAAAAACCTGGAGAGGAGAATGACTATCCTTTTAGAACTGATTTTAATAGCAGTAATCCTGGCGGCGCTTTTTTTTGTGCTGACTAACGCCCTTCATGACGCCAGTTCTGTTGTCGCCACCTTTATTTCCAGCGGGGCCGGAAAGCCGGCCCAGGCAATTTTACTGGCGGCTGTTTTTAACTTAACAGGTGCCCTGGCCGGCGGAAATGCTGTTGCCGACACAGTTTCTTCAATCGCGGCTATTCCAGCCGATTCCATAATGCTTGCCGTCCTTTTGGCGGCAATGATCGGGGCGGTGATCTGGAACCTGATTACCTGGTATTCCGGCCTGCCCTCCAGTTCCACCCATGCCTTGATTGGGGGAGTGGTTGGGGCAGTCTGGATGGGACGGGGCCCGGAACATGTTTTATGGGGTTTCCGCGATTTGTTTGCAGCAGGGCCTCAACTGGTGGGCATAAGCAAAGTGCTACTCTTTCTCCTGATTTCACCGTTGCTTGGTTTTGCCGCAGCTTATATATTTCAGACTATCGCCAATATTGTGCTCCGTAATGCCAAATCTTCAATAAACCGCTGGATCGAACGCCTGCAGTGGGTAATTACCGCTTTGTTGGCGTTCAGTAACGGCGCTAATGATACCCAGAAAATTGTGGGGATTATAACTTTGGCCGTGGCTTCAGTAAGTAATTTAGGGAGCCAGCTTCCCTTGCTGGGGATAAAAGGTTTGGTGGGAGCGGTCACTTTTGCCGGGACCCTCTTGGGCGGCTGGCCTGTCATTAAAACCATTGGCCGGGATATCTATACTATCAGGCCGGTTCACGGCCTCAATTCCCAGTTGTCGGCAGGCGCCAATCTTCTTGTTGCCACCCTGGCGGGCGCTCCTGTTTCCACTACCCATGTTGTGGTTGGCAGTGTGGCCGGAGTCGGGGCTGCGGATGAGTTTAAGATGGTTAATTGGAGTATTGGCCGGGAGATTATTACCGCCTGGTGTATCACAATTCCGGCAGCAGCCCTGGTGGCGGCAATTGTTTATTACATCCTGACCAGGGTGATTATGATTATTTAAGCAAAAATTGCTGAGTAAATGAGCAAGGGGGGGTAGTATGAAAAAATTTTGGGAAAAGCTGTTCCCGGTTAAACGTGATTTTTATAAAATGCTCAGTGATCAGGCCCAGGCAACTTCCGAGGGGATCAAAATTTTATCTGATTGGCTGGAAAGCAGATCGATAGCCGATCATAAGCGTTTGTTCCGGCAGGCCGAGGAAGCGGACCGGATCCGTTTTAATATGGAAGGAGAACTCTACGAGGCTTTTGCCACACCCTTTGACAGGCAGGATATCTACTCCCTTTCCGTAGAAATGGACAGGATATTATATCATGCTGAATCGACTCTGCTGGAAATGGAAGATTTCGAGGTAAATACAGATCAATATATTATCAATATGGTTCTGAAATTGGAGAGCGGGATTACTGAACTATCCCATGCGGTTACCCTTTTGAAAACAGAACCTATCGATGCCAAAATCCATGTGGAAATTATCAGGCATGTGGAGTTTACCATAGACAGTATTTACCGGGCGGCAATGAAAGAGCTGTATGGTTCTCCGGACCCTAAGCATATTATGAAATACAGGGAGGTTTACCACCATATTCGGGATGCCGCCGTACACTTGGGCTATACGACAGATGTTTTACATAAAATTGTTGTCCGGGTAGTGTAGGATAGAGATCTGAAAATCAAACCAATATTGACGTCAAAGCTCCTGGATGATTTTGCCAGGAGCTTTCTGCCTGAGTCCGGAATAACTTAATCAAGGGTTAAAACGGAACATTAATGAAAGGAGGAATGTTAATGGTCTGGCTGCAAAGTTTAATCATTTCTCTGGGTATCATCTTAATTTTTACTTATGGAATGTACAAGACAGGAATCTATGAAAAAAATAATCTTAATGATAAAAGATGATTAAGATGATTCAAATGCCTTTTAATAATCCTTCTTTCAAAGTAAATATTTTTTCTTGCTATTTTTAGAG
>DATMXV010000097.1:0-14465 GCA_035561335.1 Desulfitobacteriaceae bacterium | reverse complement strand
GCCTTAACACATTGACAACTATCGATATGCTTTGATAGTATTAATTTGGATATTGAGAATATTCGATATCATTGAAAGATATGAATATTAAGGGAGGCATTTTTTAATGGAGTTTTCTCATTCAGAATATGTTCCTGCATTTAAAGCATTATCTGATGAAACACGTCTGAAGATTATTGATATGCTGTCATGCGGGGAGCTGTGTGCTTGCGAAATCCTGGAATATTTCAGTATCTCGCAGTCAACCCTAAGCTATCATATGAAAATCCTTGTGGACAGCGAACTGGTAAATGGCGTTCGTGACGGGGCATGGATGAGATATACAATCAACAATGAAAAAACCGGTTCAGTTATCAATTTCCTGACGCAGATAGTAAATGAAAAAGAAGACTGTATTTGTAAAAGCAATAGCAATAAGAGTTGTAACAGTAATAAGTGCTGAGAGCTTAAGCAAACTTATATTAAGGAATTTTCGGAATTATTTTATACTGTATGGAGGCTGATTAAAATAGAAAATGAGAATAAAGCAAAGTTGTCATTTTTCGATAGGTTTTTAACCTTATGGATATTTACAGCAATGGCAGCCGGGGTTTTAAGCGGCTACTTATTCCCGGACCTGGCTAAATCCCTTGGGGCATTCAGCACAGGCACCATATCATGGCCGATTGCTATTGGCCTTATTATTATGATGTATCCGCCACTTGCAAAAGTAAAATATGAAGAAATAAGTAAAGTTGCCCAAAACAAAAAGGTACTTTCTTTTTCTCTTATTCAAAACTGGATCATAGGACCGGTTTTAATGTTTGTATTAGCAATATTGTTACTTGGTGATAAGCCGGGTTTTGCTATCGGGCTTATTATTATTGGTTTGGCCCGTTGCATTGCAATGGTTATTGTCTGGAATACCCTTGCCAAAGGCGACAATGAATATTGTGCAGCCCTGGTTGCTCTAAACTCAATTTTCCAGATCCTTTTTTATACCGTCTATATTTATTTTTTCGTTACGCTCTTACCAAAGTGGCTGGGGCTTTCCTGGGGTGGGCAGGTAGTTGATGTATCCATGTGGGATGTTGCCAAAAGCGTATTGATCTATCTTGGAATTCCTTTTGTTGCGGGCTTTATTACAAGATTCGGGTTGATAAAAGCCAAAACAAAAGAGTGGTACGAAAAAGTATTCATCCCTAAAATTTCTCCGTTAGCGTTGATCGCCTTGCTTTACACAATTGTAATTATGTTTATTACCAAAGGTGAGCAAATTATTAAAAACCCGGCTGACGTTATCAGAATTGCAATCCCGCTCTTGATTTATTTTGCTGTTATGTTTTTCGTCAGCTTTTTTATGTCCTACCGCGGGGGCTTCAGGTATGATCAAACTGTAACCCTGGCATTTACGGCTGCCAGCAACAATTTTGAACTTGCTATTGCTGTGGCTGTTGCCGTATTTGGGATTGCCTCTGATGTTGCTTTTACCGCAGTTATCGGTCCATTAGTTGAAGTGCCGGTAATGATTTCTTTAGTTAATTCTGCATTGTTCTTCAGAAGAAAATATTTCGCTGAGAGTGGAATACCTAAAAGAGTGAATGCATGGAGTTGAGCTGATGAATAAGATTAAGGTGGCTTTTGTTTGTGTACACAACTCTTGCCGCTCACAGATGGCAGAGGCCCTCAGCAGGAAACTGGCTGGAGATGTTTTTGAATCATACTCGGCAGGCACAGAAACCAAACCAAACATTAACCCCCATGCTGTTAGGATAATGAAGCAAATTTATACTATTGATATGGAGAAAACGCAGCATCCCAAACTTATCTCTGACATCCCCCGGCCGGATGTCGTTATTACAATGGGGTGTAATGTTAACTGCCCGTACCTGCCCTGTAAGTACCGGGAGGATTGGGGCCTGGAAGATCCGACAGGGAAAAGCGATAATGAGTTTATCGCTGCTGCAAGGAAAATAGAGAAGAAAATTGCAGAGCTTAAAGAAAAAATAGAAAATAGACAAATCTGCTGTTAAAAGAGGTGTCACCATGGAGAGTTGCGATATTGCCATAAAACCAAACGACTCCTGCTGTTGTGGTAATCAACCTGTGATTAAGCAAACCGCCAGTCAATTAACTGCCGGTGATATTTTAGGTGCCTGGAAAGTCCGCTGGGGTATTGACAGGATGAACTATAAGGTGGACCCCGGTCTTTATAGTTTGGGTAAACCAGATAGCACTTCCCCTGTTTTAGTCACCGCTAATTACAAAATGACCTTTGACGCTTTAAGAAAAGAATTGGCAGGACTGGATACCTGGATTCTGGTACTTGACACGAAAGGAGTAAATGTCTGGTGTGCGGCCGGAAAAGGAACCTTCGGCACCAGGGAACTTCTAAACCGGATTTTAATAACGCAACTGGACAAGGTTGTCTCTCATAAGACCCTAATACTCCCGCAATTGGGAGCTCCGGGTGTCAGCGCTCACGAGGTCACCAAGTATTCCGGTTTCAAAGTGATTTATGGACCGGTACGGGCCGGTGATATCAAAGAGTTTATTAACTTGGGGATGAAAGCTGCCGCCGAAATGAGGACGGTTAAGTTCAGCGCTTATGAGCGGTTGGTATTAACTCCGGTAGAATTGGTTAGTACATTTAAGAAATCCTTAATGATCTTTGGGGTTCTCTTCTTGTTAAACCTTATTGGTATAGGCCCTTTTGGTTTAGTGGATTTTTACGCCTATCTGGGCGCAGTAATAGTTGGCTGTGTGTTGACTCCAATATTGCTGCCCTGGATTCCCGGACGGGCCTTTACATGGAAAGGCTGGTTATTGGGATTAATTTGGGCGGTCCTTGTAAACGTGCTTAACGGCCAGCCACAAGAGCCAACTTATGGTTTATTAAGGGCACTTGGATATTTACTGGTTTTGCCGCCGGTATCAGGCTATTTGGCAATGAACTTTACCGGAGCTTCAACTTACACATCTTTCTCCGGGGTATTAAAAGAAATGAAAACAGCTATCCCCGCTCTCATTATTTCTACAACTTTGGGTGCGGTTTTAATTGTGGTTAATAGTTTTCTTTAAGGGGTGAAACTAATGGTTCATAGATATTTGAAAGATGTTTCTACATTAAAAATGGATTCTGCTAAATGTACCGGCTGCGGGAGATGTATTGAGGTCTGCCCGCATGCTGTTTTTACTATGATTAACGGCAAAGCAAATATCGTCCAAAAAAACAGCTGTATTGAATGTGGCGCTTGCGTTAAGAATTGTCCTTTTTATGCATTGCAGGTTAAGCCCGGTGTTGGCTGCGCCTCAGCAATCATCAAGGGCTGGCTTACGGGCACTGAACCAAGCTGTGACTGTTCCGGCGGCAGTGACGATTGCTGCTAGTCTACCGGCAGTTAGGGTTTATGATTACTCATCTCACTCATTAATTTTTGAATAGCCTTCTTTTCGATTCTGGAAACATAGGAACGGGATA
Source organism: Desulfitobacteriaceae bacterium (assembly GCA_035561335.1). Classification (GTDB taxonomy): domain Bacteria; phylum Bacillota; class Desulfitobacteriia; order Desulfitobacteriales; family Desulfitobacteriaceae; genus UBA2264. Next base: position 11,005 of record DATMXV010000097.1, on the reverse strand, counting down.
TTTTTAAGGTCCTGGCAATTTCCCGCTGGGTGCGGCGCGGGCCATTCATTAAGCCATACCGTAATTGTAAAACCAGTCTTTCCCTATAAGATAACTTTTTTACTTTTTCCAATAATGCTTTTTGTTCAAATTCATTTTCAACCCGGTCGGAAATAGATTCCCCGTCAGAACCTAATATATCCATTAAGGTGATCTCATTACCCTCCTTATCGACCCCTATCGGATCGTAAATGGAAACTTCGCCGCGTGTTTTTTTTAAGGAGCGTAAATGCATTAATATTTCATTTCTAATGTCAATAGGATTGCCTTAACAGGGATCTGCAAAACAAAAACCCAAACCGGGGCAATATAAAAACCTCCAACAACTGAATGCCGAGGTTAAGATATTTTAAATTAGAATAGACATACGAACATTTAATTTTTCCAGGTCTTGGCCTTGATGCTCCGCCCTCTTGCCAGGATGTAAAAAAATTTATCTTTATTTAACTCTACTACATGTTTGGGAATATAGAGTTTTGTAGACTTTAAGCGCTGAGTCGGGCCCCAAATGGCAGTAACAATAGTTTCCTCTCTGGCAGTCATAGCCTGCTCCTTTCGACATTAATTCTGTCAAAGTAAAAGCTATTGGTAAAAATAGGTAACTTATTTAATTAAATTTTATGCCTGGACAATTAATTTGTCAAGGATTTTATTCCAGAATATGATTATTTTGCTGACTTGTTAGGTTCAATTATTTTTACAGAAAAAACCAGCGTTTAAGGCCATAATCATCGATATAAATATCATAAAAAAAACATAGTTGTTAATAGTTACCATATTATATTTTGTACATATACTGTAGTAAATACTAAGGAGGTGGTTTTCTGATGAATGGTTGTGTAGGTCATACAATTTGTTGTCCGCCAATTTGTTGTCCGCCACAATATTGTGTTCGAGACTTTTACACGCAAAGAATTATCCCTGTAATTCATCCTGTAGTGACTATCAATCGCCAGAATATTGTCAATGTTCCCCAGCATTATTATCAACCCACGTCAAGAAACGTTGTTGTCGACCCAGGTTATCAAGGGTCCCAAGGCTATCAAGACTATCAAGGGTACCAAGGCTATCAAGACTGTCAAGGTTATCAAGGTCATTCTGGTTGTGGAACTTGTGGATCTCACTCTAACCGTCTTTTCTTTAGATAAATTAAAACCTCTTAAATGCCACGTTTATGTTAACGTGGCATTTGACTGTTTCCCCGGCACTCGCCTGTTAAAACACGGAAACTGCCGCCAGGCAGGCTATATACACAAAAATATTAAGGGCAAATGAGGTCAAAGCAATTTTCAGGCCCAAGCCGGGGCCATAAATCCCAAAATAATACGTTCCGGAAAATCTTATCAAAAAAATAGGGGCAGCAAAAATACTTCCCCACAGCATCGTTTTTACCGCTTCGATCAGCGTCAGCTCTCCCCCCTGGAAACAGGCGGCAAGGGTTGTAAGGCCCATCACGGAATTGGCCAGGTACGTAACAATACAAGCCGTGCTGCAGGAAGGCAGGCCCAGGCTTTCTGCCTGAACCGGGAGAAGCTGGAATACCCCTAAGGCATTTAGTTCATATATAATCAAGGCAGCCAGCGGTATGGTGACAACCATGCGTTTCATAGTTTTCAGGCAGTCCTGAACGCCCTTCCGCAAAGCCACAGCAAAATTCTTGGAGAGCGCACACTCTTCGTCCTGCTTGTTCTCTTCTGGTTTTGCTGCAGCAGGCAGGATTAACCTTCCTGTCAAAATGACGAAAAAGAACTTAACAATAATAGCAATAGTCTGTACTGCAATGTAGATACTGCCAAGTTTCAGGCCTAATAACGGAAAAAACACCGGTATGTAATAGCTGAAAAGCTCCCGGATATGGAATGGTATGGAAAAAGTAATTGAAGAAAGAAGGATTTGAGGGTCAGTGAGCAGTCCTCTGTTCTTAAAATTAACCAGCATGGAACCGCCTGCATAAGAAGAGCCAAAACTGGCCAGAAAAGCGGAAGCAATCTCCGGAGGCAGATTGGCGAAACGTCTGAAAAACCAACCCACCGGGGCCACTAACTTTTGCAAAAAGCCCAGTTCCATCAGAATATTCACGATCAGTACTCCCGGGATAATCCAGCTGAAAACCTGCAGACTGAATTGCAAAACCATCAGCATTATAGCCGGCTGTTGTTGTAAGAATACTACCATTACTCGCATTTGCCTCCCCGCTGACCAAACCTGGCCTTCCCGAAGGAAGACCAGGCTGAATTATTCCCAATTCTGCAGGATCAGTTTATTTTCAGGATATACAGGGAATTCTGGCCGTGTTTATCCACGCCGGTCCTGGTCGGCCAGGTTGTCACACAAATCACCTTGCCGTCATCCGCTGCTCCCAGGCTATTGTAGAGAACCGCTCCGTCCGTCTTGTAAAAGCCGATATATTTATCCAGAACGCTTTCTTCCACCGCATTCAATTCAGAACTCACAGCTCCTTGCGTCAGGTCGAAGGCATAAACCCCGCAATAGCTGTAATCCAAAGTATTCTCATTATGCATCGTTCCCAGGAGCAGGTACTTACCTTTCACCAAAATACTGCTGACATAACCTCCTAAGCGGAATTTCCACTTCATTTCCCCATCAAGATTGAAAACCATAATTGAATTGGAAGCAGAATGCTCGATATCAACTTTGACATCACTGGCCCCTTTTACCACCGTGCTGCCCGGGGCAATAATGATCTCATCCTTGCCGGCAGCCAAACTGCCGCCATAAACACTTGTATATAAAGAATAATTCTGGTTCTGTTCCGGTTGGAAAGCGGTAAACTCCTTGATTTTCTCACCTTTGCCGTTCAGGATAAATATTTTGCCGAAGTGGGCGGCGGCTACGACTTTATCTCCGACTACCTCAACAGTGACATTGGTATTCCCGGCACTGGCCAGATCAGGATCATTGGGGATTTCAAATTTCCAGGCGAGTTCTCCTGATTTGATATCGAAGGCCTGGACACTGGCCGGACCGGTGATATCATCACCATAACTGTAGTTCCCCATAACCAGCTTCTTGTCGATAATCCGCAAATTACTCATACTGATTAACCCCGGCAAACCGTGAAATTCTTTTTTCCAGAGTTGTTTTCCATCCCGGTCTAAACACATCAGAACTTCAGCTTTGTCTTTATTATTGTTATCAGTCCAGGAAGTTCCGCCAACCAGATAAATTTTACCTTCATCTAAGGCAGTTTTGATCGAACAGCAAATATCCGGTACAACACCTGCCGGTTTATTGCCGGCCACAAGCGGGGCCAGATCGCTTTGCACATCATATTTCCATAGTTCATTACCGTTCCCGCTATCCAAACAAATGATATAACCGCGCTCTTTTTCCTTTTTATTGGCATATTTTTCGTTCATATAGATCCGGTCATCATCGAGAAAATATGAGTCTATTCCGCCGTAAGTCGCCTTGCTCCAAAGTTCTTTTCCCGTTGAAGTTTCGATCCAGGACATTTTATCTTCGCCAACAACCAACACATGCCGGCCGTCCGGGGTCACGATCGGCCTATTGTACTGGGCCTCAAAGCTCCACCTCTCAGCGGTAACATCCGGGATCTTATCTTCAGCCACACTGCCCATTGACTTTTCACTAAGCAGCTCCATTTGGGGTTTCAGGCTTGTTTGTTCACTCCCGGACGTTCCCGCCGTTTGACTGCAGCCGCTGAGGGAAAGGGCCAATACCGCCAGCCCGGCAATAAGCAGTTTCAGATTCATCTTTTTTATCCCTGACATCTTGATCCTCCTTCCATTATTCTTCCAACATATAAGAAATCGCATTGACAATAGACGCCGCCACATTGCTCCCGCCTTTCCTGCCCCGGATCAGGATGTGCGGTATATCTGTCTGCCCCAGCAGCTCTTTTGATTCGGCAGCTTCCACAAATCCCACGGGTACACCGATAATGACGTTTGGGGCAGCCTGTCCGTTTTCGATCAACCTCAGGAGTTGCCTCAGGGCAGTTGGCGCATTGCCGATCACAAAAATCTTGTTTCTTTTATCCTTTACGGCATACTCCATACTGACCATAGCCCGGGTAAGGCCCCGTTCCTTAGCCTCAAGCGCCACCTGCTCTTCCGCCATGAAGCACTTAATCTCCACCCCATATTTAGACAAAACCCGCCGGTTGATTCCCGCCATAGCCATTCCGGAATCAGTGACAAGATGCAGTCCTTTCCTGACAGCCTGATGGAAGGCCTCCAGCGGAGCATGGTTGAACTCCAAAAGTTGGGCATACTCAAAATCGGCGGTCGTATGAATCACCCGTTTGACGACCTTGAGTTCCTCCGGAGTAAAAGCAACATCACCTAAAATTCCAGCGATAATCTCCATACTCTCTTTTTCAATTCTTCCCGGATCACTGATAAACGCTTTCATTTCTTTTCCTCCTGTAAATTCTTTTATAGTTTATAGCCTTGCTAAGACACGCATATCCGGAGCCAGGATTTCTTCCGGCCTGCATTCCAGGACAATTTCCCCGGCCCGCATCACCAAAATTCGATCGCAGTATTCAGCGGCAACTTCCAGATCGTGGGTAATAAGCACCACCGTTTTGCCCTCTTTAACCAACTTCCGGCACAAGGCCATCAACTTCCTGATATGCAGGATATCCTGCCCGCTGGTTGGTTCATCCAACAAAATAATCTTCGGGCTCATGGAGAGAATCGTGGAAGCGGCACAGCGCAAACGCTGGCCTCCGGACAGGGTCTGAGGGTGGCAGGCTGCCAAAGCCTCCAGTTCCAACATTTGCTGGCATTTGCCGACACTTTCACTTATTTCTTCTTTGGGCATTTTTAAATTCCGCGGGCCAAAAGCTATTTCATCATAGACGGTATCACAGGTCAGCATTAAAGAAGGGTTTTGGAAAAGGATCCCCACCGTACCGGCAAGCCGGTAGGCGTCATACCGGGCCGTATCCTTTCCTGCCACCCGCAGCAGGCCCTTTTGCGGCTTATGTAAGCCTGCCATATGATGCATTAGGGTAGTCTTGCCGCTGCCATTTTCCCCCAGCAGGCCCACGATTTCTCCTTCATAGATATTGAGGTCAATTCCCTTCAATGTCCATTCTTCTTTGTTTTTTCCCTTCTTTTTGTCGTACGCAAACCATAAATCCCTTATCTCAATCAGTTTTTCCCTATAGTCCCCCTTGCCGGGCTTCCTCGCTTTCCCGGGGATTTTGGCCGAAGCCAAAGCTACTGCCGCCCGCAGCCCCGGCTTGATGTCTTTGTTAATTTTCGGACTTCTCAGACCCAGTTTTTCAAAATAATCCAAATGCTTGTACACTTCCCCGGCCGGAGTATCAAGTTCGATTCTGCCGTTATTCATGATTAATACCCGGTCCGCCCAGGCAGCCACCTCGTGAATGCGGTGTTCCACCAGAATAATGGTTATTCCCTCAGCACTCAGTTTTTTCACCACTTCCAGCACTTCCTGGGCTCCGCCGGGATCAAGTTGGCTGATAGGTTCATCCAGCACCAGTACCTTTGGCTTAAAAGCCAGCAAAGAAGCCACAGCCACTCTCTGTTTTTGTCCGCCCGACAAGGCATTGGTACTGTTGTTCCTGTACTCCGTCATGCCTACCCTGGCTAAAGCCCATTCTATTCTGGCCGGCATCTCGTCCCGGGGACAGCAGAGATTTTCCAGCCCAAAAGCAATCTCATCCTCAACTCTGGTGGAAAAGATCTGCTCATCCGGGTTTTGGAACACCAAACCGACCTTCCGGGCTAATACATTGATAGGATGTTTCCTGGTATTCATACCGTCAATCCAAACATTCCCGCTGAATACCCCTGATGATTCATGAGGAATGATCCCGTTTAAACACTTGAGCAAGGTCGATTTTCCACAACCGGTCGCACCGGTGAGCAAAATAAATTCACCTTTTTTGATCTGCAAATTAATCTCCCGCAAGGCAAAATCTTCTCTGGTCGGGTATCTGAACGATAGATTATCGATTTTTATCATCGCCAATCCTCCTCCGGCAACTGCAAACTGTCCGGACGGCAGATCTATCCGCCGTAAAGTATTTTGACATCAATGTCCCTGGCTTGCCCGGTTAAAGATACCTGTGAGTAAGCCAATAGACAGGCGCCAGCAGATCATTCGTATACATGTCCGCTTCCGTAAGATACAACAGCAGTTTACAGGCCAATACTAAAATGGTGGCGCCTGCAAAGACCATAATTGCCAGCCTGTCTCCCGCCCTGACTCTCAGCTCATGGAGGGCCGTCCGTTCCTCCGAGACCCTGAAACCCCGGGAATCGGCGCTTCTCGCCATATTCAGGGACTTTCTCACACAATTGGCCAGAAGAGGCACCAGGACCTGGACGGTCGTCCTGTAAATTCCGTAGCCAAAGATTATGCCTTTGGTGTCAAACGGCTTATATTTACGCAGGCGCTGCGAATTTAAAGTTACACTCGCTTCCGCAAAAGTAATGGGGATAAAACGCAAACACGTCATCACCATAAAAGATACGGCATAAGGAAGTTTGAGTTTATTCAAACCTATCAGGACTTTGACCGGGTCCTCCGTCCAAAATATGAGCAGTCCCAGGGTCATGGGAATAATCATTCTCAAAGACTGGGCCATTCCATAGGTAAACCCCTCATAATAAAAAGCTATTCCCTCCCACAAACTGCCAATCAGCGGGGCAGAAGGGCTAACGAGCATGGGCGGCAGCAGATAAAAGAGCGGTGTCCGCGGGTAGGCATCGTAAAAAACAGCCTGCACCCACATAATCCCCCACATAGTCAGGAAAGAAATGACCAGCAGGGCCTTCCACTTAGCGCCGGAAAGACGGGCCACGACTACCAGGCCCAAAATTGCCAGGTAAACGATTCCCAGGACCTTCCACTGCTCCAGGGCCATACCGATTACAGCCACACAAAGCAGCATGAGCAGCTTGGTCCGGACATCCAGGCGGTGAAACAGGGTGTCCTTTAATTCCGCTTCAATAAACTTGATCCGCATTATTCAACCACCCGCTTTAACTTATTTCCCAGGTACACGCCCATAACAGCTCCCAGGACAGAGTAAACTACCGAAACAATTGCACTCATATTAATATACCAGTCCGGATAGAAAAGACGGTACAGGTACATCCAGATGTAGTAAAAAGTATAGGTCGAGTAAACATGCTGGACGGCAAAAATAATTCCCAGGATAGAGAAAGTAGCCAAACCCGCTTTAAAGGCCCTTTTTTCTCTGGTAAATCCTGTAAAATAGAGCAGGGCATCAGCCAGCAAGGCATAAGAAAGCATCAGCAGGATCGTAATCGGGTTAAAAGTGCCGAAAGCAATACCCTGCAGGATGATTCTGACCACCGAGGAAATAATGACCACCCCCGGTTTGGGGACCAGAACAATTAAAGCCACCAGAAACATGGCATTGAGAATATCCCAAAAAACGCCGGTAAAAATACTCATAAACGGACCCAAAGGACCGAGAACGGCCCTGACAACATCCCCAAAAACAAACCAGGGAATATCCACAATGGAAAATTTTACGGCAGTAAAGAGGGCAATCAGGATAATTTCGCTGGTCTTAAGCCGCTTTATCCACTTCTTTTGTTTTGCGGCCATTAAGAAAATACTTAGCAGGGACAAGAATACTGCCACCGAACCGACAGCAATCTGCAGCTGGCTTTCCTTTTCGACATGCAGGTCAAATTCACGGACGGCGATTTCGGCCTCACTGCCAAAAAGGGAAACTTTCAGCATTCCTTTATAAATACCGGGTTTAACCGAATAAACATCGGCAAAAAGCGGCATCTTGAAATCCCGGGTCCCACCTTCAGCAACGCCGATAACGGTTTCCGGTACAGGCGGTTCTGCGGACTCTTCTCTTTGAAAATGCTCCCCTCTGAAATAGGTGATTTCTTCTCCGTTGGCATCCAGTACGGAAAATTTTACATGCAGGGGCAAATAATAACCCGTACTGTTTTGCAGTACACCGCAAACCAAGCCGGTTGGTTTGTCATGTTCCTCTTTGGCGCCAAAAAGTTTGTGCAGGGTGGAAAAAATATCTTCTCTCACTTTGATATAGTTCTTCAGCTCCTTTTTCAGAGTCACCTTGTGGGAGCTGTGTTCCATAGGATAAACCCCTTCGTCCAGAAAAGTCAGGCTGCTCCGGATACTCTCCAGGTCCGGACAGTCTATATCCTTTTCCAATTTCTCGGTTTCCTGACCGAGCTGCACCTGGGCTGCCAACCTGCCCGGTCCTGAGGCTTTGACCATAACAACAAAAGACTCTGTCGCATAACCCGGGCCCACGGCCAGGGGCATGGACAGCTTATTATCACCGTCAAGGCTGAGCTTGGCCGCATCATATGAAGTTATGGTTACCGTACCGGGAAAAGCAATCGTCATATTACCTTTTTCACTTTTGTCCAGGAGCGTCCTTATTTCCACCTGAACGGGAAATTCCACATCTTTGACAAGATAAAAAGCATCCTTGCTGCCCTGCGGTATTTGCACCTGCAAGTGGATATTTTTCAGAAGCTCACTGCCTTCTTTGCTGGCCGCTTCCTTTTGGGAAACATACTCCCCAACCGCCAAATCTTTAATCTCGGTATAACCTGCAGCCTTCAGGCCGAAGCACACCTTTTCAACACTGATTTCCTTTTTGCCATAATACCGGCAGTAATCTTCCAGCAAATCTACGGAAACCGCCCCCCGGGGAATCTCGGCCAGGACAGGGACGACAATCCTGGGAACCCCATTCTGGTCAATAAATGTGGTTCTGGAAACAGCGGGGGCTTCCGTACCCGCCAGGACATAATAAATCTGATTCTTATCCGAATATTCTACCGAAGCCCATACCTGCCCGCTGCCCTGCCAGTACCATTCCAGCTTCCTGGGATATCTGTCTTCCTGTACCGGGAGCTGAAAAACGGCGCTGCCCTCATCAACAGCTACGCCCTTATCCCATAACAAATCTCCCGCCACCGTATCAAGAGTTAAACCGGCAGCCAAAACCGGTACTGTCCCGGCAAATACCACCTGCATTAAACTGAAAACTATCGTAAAAAGAACCAGGGCCGCTGTTATTTTTTTCTTGGTATGCTTAATCATTTTAATTTACATCTCCACTGCCGTTTAAAGGCAACCCTCTTAACCTCTGTCCCATTCTGTTATATAAAAAAGCCATAAATGCGTCTTATGCAGTTTTCTTTTCCTCAGAATGCGTCGCGTCCTCCCCCAGCCTAATTATCTGAAAGCCCCTCCAACTCGCCTTCTATATCCAGATAAATTCCTTGCAGTTCAGCCACCATTTCGGGACCGGCTTCCCACATCCCGCGCTTGACGGCTTCCAGCAGACGTTCTGTGATATTCTGGAGGGCAAACGGGTTTACTTCTTTAAACCATTCCTGCATCTGTTTGTCCAAGGCATAAGTTTTGGCCAGACGCTCGTACATCCAGTCCTCCATTACCTCCGCCGTAGCATCCCAGCCGAAAATATTATCGACCAGGGCCGACATGTCCCCGGCCCCTTTATAACCATGCCTCTGCATCCCGGCAATCCACTTGGGATTAAGGACCCGGCTGCGGAAGATATGCTTGGTTTCCTCCTCCGTGGAACGCATTTTCACCCTGTCCGGATCGGAGCTGTCCCCGCTGTAGGACTGCGGCAGTTTACCCTTAAAGGCCTTTACGGCCGCTATCATCCCCCCATGGAAAGAGTAGAAATCGTCGCTGTCCAGAAAGTCATATTCCCGGGTATCCTCATTCTTGACCGTTAAATCCAGCTTGCTCAAACGTTTCCGGAAAACTTCCGGTACGGTCTTGCCATAGGATTTGCGACTATAAGCATAGCCGCCCCAAGTCACGTAAACCTCTCCCAGGTCCTTTTCATCCTGCCAGTTTTTGGCCTCAATCACATTGCTTACCCCTGCCCCGTAAGCCCCCGGCCGGCAGCCGAAAATCCTGAAACCGGCATATTCCCTGGCCGTTTCCTTATCCAGGCCGGCCCGGATGTTTTCCTCTGTTTCCTGCCGCACATGTTTGGCCAGATAGTTATCGTCGTCTTTTTCCTCTCTGTCCGCCGTCATTTCCACAGCTTCATCCAGAAGGGCAACAAGATTGGGAAAAGCATCCCGGAAAAACCCGCTGACCCGCAGGGTTACATCAATCCGGGGATGGCCCAGCTCTTCCAGGGATATGACCTTAAGCCCTTTCACCCGGCCGCTCTTTTCTTCCCAAACAGGCTTAATCCCCATCAGGTAAAGGACTTCGGCAATATCGTCGCCTTTGGTCCGCATCGTCCCGCTGCCCCAAATAATCATCCCGATGCTCTCAGGGTATTTGCCCTCATCCGCCAGGTATCTTGCCAGCAGGGCGTCGCCGAGGCTGACCCCGACTTTCCAGGCCGCCGGCGAAGGGATTGCCTGGGGGTCAACCGAATAGAAGTTGCGTCCGGTAGGTAAAATATCCGCCATCCCCCTGGTCGGCGCCCCGGATGGTCCGGGGGGCGTATAGCCGCCGGACAAAGCGGACAGCGTATTGGCAAGTTCGTCAGTTGTCCCGTTCAATTTTTCTACCAGCGTTATTGCGGCATAACACAAGGCCTGTTCTACGGATTCGGCAGTCCTGTTCAGGTACTGCCGGCAAACCGCCGGAATTTCTTCCGGATTAAAGTCTTTTTGGGACAGCTCAGCCATCATCTTCAAGACAAGAACATTAATCTCGTCCAGAAGTTGCCCGCCGGTCTTGCCCAAAGAAAGATTTAACTTTCCCCTTTCCGCCAGCAGCTCGTCATAGTCATAACCTAAAGCTTCCGCCGTCGCCTGCCGCAGGGAGGGTACCGGTCCGTTGGCCAGCCTGGTTAAGGCAACCAGCATCTCCACCAAACGGCCGTCAAGCGGCGGTTCCCCGAAAATATGCAGGCCATCCCTGATCTGGGTATCTTTCAGTTCACTCAGGTAACCGTGTAAATCCTCCAGAAATT
>DATMXV010000096.1:0-2564 GCA_035561335.1 Desulfitobacteriaceae bacterium | reverse complement strand
GTTTTATCTTTAATATCACAGCAGTGCCTGCTATTGCCGAAAATACCGGTATAAAGGCCGAAAACCCACAAGTTGCCGGGGCAGCTGTACTCTTAATGGATCTTAAATCCGGACAAATTCTTTTTGAACGTAACCCTCATAACCAGTTGGCAATTGCCAGTATTACAAAAATTATGACCGCAATTGTGGCGCTTGAGAACGGGGATTTGGATTCTGTAGTCACTATAGGTCCGGATATTCTTGATCGCAAAAAAATATACGGGACACTTCTTTTCTTATCACCAGGTGAAAAATTTACTTTACGCCAGTTGTTAGACGCCTTATTAATGAATTCGGCAAACGATGCCGCGGCTGCGATTGCCGAGAGTATCGGAGGAAGTGAAGATAACTTTATTAAGATGATGAACCAAAAGGCCGCTGACCTGGGGTTAAGTGATACTCATTTTACTAATCCCCATGGATTATCGGAAATTGGTCACTATAGCAGTGCGTATGATATGGCAATTATTGCTCGTTATGGTTTGCAAAAACCTGTATTGGCTGAAATTGTGAAAACAAAATATGCAAAATTCCCGCGTTCTGAACAAGGTTTATTACCTGACAGCTTACAAAATCAAAATAAACTCTTGTGGCAATATGATGGCGCAGACGGAGTAAAAACCGGTTATACTGACCAGGCCGGGAATACAATTGTCGCTTCTGCAACGCGAAATGACAGGCAATTACTCGTTGTTATCCTGAAAGGGACATCAGGTACTGCTGTCTGTGAAGATGCCGCTACTCTGCTGGATTATGGTTTTGAGCAATTTCACAATAAACTTTTAGCTTCCAAAAACCAGGTAATTAACTCTGTTAATCTTGAGAATGCTCAGATCTTAAACTTAAGTTCCTCCGCTGACATCTATGGAACTATTAAAAATGATCAAAACGGCCAGGACTTTCAGTTAAGAGCAGTATCAAGGAACATAAAATTACCGGTAAAAGCTGGTGACGAGCTTGGTCGGGTGGACGTTTATTTTCAGGGTAAAATTGTCCAAACCGTACCTTTGGTGGCCCAGAACTCTTTATCTAAAACCGAATACATATTTTATTTACCTCTTGGCGGAGTTTTATTATCAGGTTTAATTGTCTTCAAGGAATCCAGGCGCTCGGCCCGCAGGTTCAGAAGCAAACGTATTTGGTACCGTCAGTAATTCGAAGCGTTTGAGGAATATTTTTGCCGGTATGTATTCCTGTTTCTGATAATTTTATTTAAGGCTTTAATAAGTATTTCAATCTCCTGCATTTCATTGTATAGCCCAAAACTTATTCTAACCATACCCGGCCTCGGCAGCTTGGGATATTTCAAATATGAGGCCAGTTCCTGTTTGGATATTTTAAGAAGTCTTGATACATATGGTTGGGCGCAAAAACAGCCGTTTCTGACAGATATACCTGTTTCAGAGGATAAGATGTCTGCAACTATTTGATGGGGAAGGCCTTTGATATTAAAAGGAATAATAGCAACATGCCTCTCTCTTGATCTGATATCGGTAAATAATTCTATGCCTGGGATATTTATTAGTTTTTGATATGTATTATTTAATAATCTGGTTTCATAGTGCTCGATGTTTTTTATTCCAAGCTGTTTTATTGTTTTGATGGCGGCAACCAAAGCGGCAACTCCAATAACATTTGGTGTGCCGGCTTCTTCTTTATATGGCGGCTTCTTCCAGATTATATTATCCGTGGTAACCATTTGGACTGTTCCACCGCCAACATATTCAGGGATTCCTTTTTCAAACGTTTCTCTCGGACCTATAAGTACGCCTATTCCAAAGGGCGCGTACATTTTATGTGCAGAAAAGACCAGATAATCTATATGTTGAGGCGAGCTTGCCGGTTTCATATCGAAGCCTCCATGGGGGACTATTTGAGCCCCGTCAACTAAAATACTGGCTTTATAGTTATGAACTATTTCAGCAATTTCATGTACAGGGTTTACATAACCGGTGACATTTGATGCCCCTGTTATCGTAACAAGTTTAACAGCGCCTTGATATTTCTCTAATTTGTTTTTTAGATCTGTCAGATCAATTCTTCCCGAATGGTCAATTTCTATAAAGTCTATCCGATATTTATTCCTCCATGGCAAATCATTGGAATGATGTTCCATTGCTGTCGTAAGCACGGTGCCATTTCCGATCTTATTCAATAAACGATAAGAGAGTTTATTGATAGCTTCGGTTGTATTTTTAACAAATATTACCATATCATTTGCCGGATCTGCTTTGACAAAATCAGCTATTATAGACCTGGCGTTTTCGTAATAATCAGACGTAAAACGCGATTTATACCCTTTACCTCGATGTATGGAAGAATAGTATTGTGAAAAATTAACTATCTCTTCCATTACTGAGACAAAGGGCGGTGTTGTTGCAGCATTATCAAAATTAATAGCTTTAACTTGATTACCGTTAGCTAAGGGTATTAATGTATCTACACCAGTGACAAGATTCCTGTAACTTGTCTGAAAAGGATTAAAGAACATTTTTATACCTCCAAACGACTGTGGTTATTTATCA
>DATMXV010000095.1:0-4075 GCA_035561335.1 Desulfitobacteriaceae bacterium | reverse complement strand
CAAATTATCGCCTCAGCCGGCTATCTGGTTGTTATTTTATTCAACTTGATGCGCTCAATTCCGTATTTGCTATTGGGCTGCCAGGTCCTTGCGTAAAGCTACAGCCTTATGCAGATAAATATGCTTGATTTCCCTTTGCCTAAGTGTGGTATTAACATGGAGCAGGACCCTGATACATAATCTCAAGGCGCCTGGGACAGGAATTTCAGTAGCACAAAGTAAAGGTACCCTTTCCCAGCCGATTTCCCGGGCACTTGATGCCGGGAAATCAGCGTCTAAATCGGAAGTGACTGTAAATATCGCACTGACAATATCCTCCAATGATAACGAATTTTCCTGGACTATTGCCTGCAGCAACTCCTTGGTTGCCGCTTTAATCAATCCGGCGGAATTCTCTTCAACCGTTGTGGCTCCCCTTATTCCCCTGACATACATCCGGATTTATTACCCCCTATTTTGCAAGTATTATTATCCTCCAATAATAACAATAAAAATCACCATTGTACAGTGATTGCAATGATTCACAACTGTCTGGCCCACTTGGGCGCCACCCGGTGACCTAAGCCGATAGCCACTTCATCCAAATGCAGCAACCCTACTCCAACAAAGATAGCCACACTCAGGTGCTCATCCCTGCGGGCTATGGCAATCTTTCCCCCAATGTTCAAACCCAGAGCTTTGGGCATTATCTGAGTCAAGGCTTCCCTGGCAGCCCCGGCAACCGCCCCTTCATCCCCATGAGTTTCCTGGATTACACCTTCACGTTTTGCCGAAACAACAGCTCTCTCCACAATTTTCTTAATAGCATTAATATACTCACCGCCGTAATCGGCAGCCGCTGTTCTGATTCCATCCAAAGCAAAATGCTCTTTTAATTGATTCTCTTCTTCTCTGCTTTCACTCATTGCCATGCGCAGGGCGGCAGTAGCAACTTTTTTACTCTGGGCAATCATGTCCCTCTTCCTTTCTGACTTGCAGTTAAGAACTTATTCCACATTTGCCAACTATAAATGTCCTGAATGAAAAAGGATAAAAAAAGACACCCTCCAGGTGCCTTTGCCTATTACGAGGTTGAATGCATTATAGTATGTATGCCAATAATTTGCAAGAAAAATAACGATCAACCTTTTTCACTGTCCTACCCAAATCTCCTGAACATCCCCATCGCAAACGAAGATCCGGTTTAATTGCGGTTGGCTTAACTTGGGATCAAGCGTTAAAACCTGAACCTGGACAGGTTGTTTGACTTTGCTGGCATCAAGCTGAATAATTCCGGCCTGGACTTTAAAAACTTGTTCCCCTTTCGTAAAGCTGCCTAACTCTTTACCATTTTGGAGCACCCGAACAGGTAAATTGGGTGTTGCCTTAAGCGTAATTTGATAAAGCTGAGTCTGGGCGGAACTGCCTGTTGGGGAAGAAGCAGGCAATGTTGCCGTTTGTTGAGAGGTATTCAGATCTATATATGGAGACTCTGTTTCCTGGGACATTGCCAGGTAAAATTGTACAGGGTCCCTGACCAAAGCAAACTGCATAATTACCAATACAGCTGATCCTAAGACTATTATCCGGATCAACTGCTGTTCTCCCTGCTGGAAAAATTGATTAATCCACGCCCACATACCTGACCTGCGTCTCCGCACAAAAATTACCTCCGCTCCCGCCCCCGTTTAAGCCGGGAAAATATGCTCTTTGGTATGTTTATGCATTTGAGCGGCTGTTCAGACCGTAAAAATTAACCATTGTCCCATAAGAAAAATTATTTATCAGATTATTGTTCAGCATTCTTGGGTTTCAGCCAGTTATTTTGAGTTTTGTAAGGATTTCTGACAAGGGCCAATTCTTTGCGCCGGTCAATATATTCTTTAACCATCGCGGGCAGGAACTCACCGAAATGACGTTCAAGCTCAGGCCGTTCGAACCTTTTTCCGGGTGGCCCGAATACCCATTTTACTTCACCCTCCTGGAATTCAAGCATGGCTTCTTGAGAACAAAGCGGACAAACCGCAAAATCAGGTTTGGGGAATTTCCAGATTTCAGAACGGCAAGTTGGGCATTGTCCTGCTTCTGTTTCAGCGGCAACCCCGAAAAGAGCTTTCCCCATAGCTTTAACCTGCCGGCGGACTTCCGTATTTTCCATAACCTCACCGGGCAAGGCGCCGATAAACATTTTGGCAGCTTTAACTTTTAAACCCATAATATTTACCATTGCCGTAAGCGCCGATAAAGTATAGCCTTCCCAACCCCTGATACCTGCCGTGGCGATTATTACTACAGGTTTGTTCCAAAAATCCTGCAGGCGTTGTGATAAGGCTATGGTGCGGTCACTCCATAGTTTGCTGATAGCCGCCGGCCCCAGGATATAACAGGGAACCGCGAGAATTATCCCGTCAGCCATTGTAATCTTTTCCGTTAAAAAAGATAAGTCATCCTTGATCGGACAAATCTTACCCGGGCCAAGGCAAGCGTAACAGGCGCGGCAAGGTTCAAGTTTTAACTCCGGCAACCTGATTAACTCCAGTTTATAATCCTCTCCACAGGAGCCTGCAACCTCTTTGAGTAAGATTTCCCCATTAGCCACTTTACGCCGGGAACCTATTAACCCTAAAATTCTTTTCATCCTTGACTCCTTCTTTCAAAATAAAGTATTAAACTCCCAACTCC
The DNA here is from genome assembly GCA_035561335.1 of Desulfitobacteriaceae bacterium. GTDB lineage: Bacteria > Bacillota > Desulfitobacteriia > Desulfitobacteriales > Desulfitobacteriaceae > UBA2264. The sequence continues at coordinate 1,414 of DATMXV010000095.1, read as the reverse complement.
GGGAGATCCAAGTGCACGTTCACCATCGCTGCGGAGCTGCTCTTCCATCCTGATCCGCCAAAATGAACTCCCCGGCCGCCCGTCCCGCCCGGTAACCCATAGCAAAAGCAGCCTGCAGGTTATACCCGCCGGTAACACCGTCAACATCCACTACCTCGCCTGCCCAGTACAGTCCTTCGATAATTTTTGAAGCCATAGTCTTGGGGTTAATCTCTTTGACCTCAACTCCACCGGCAGTCACAATCGCAGCCGCCAGAGGCAGGGTGGACGTTACAGTCAAGGGTAACCTCTGTAAAAGCTGCCCCAGTTTTTTTCTCTGGTCCCTGGTAATCTGGTGCATAACCTGCTCGGGATTGATCCCGGATAGTTTGATTATTACCGGAATAAGGCTTTTGGGCAGAAGCTCATGCAGGGAATTCTTAAACTGTTTATTACTGAAAGCCTGAAAATCCCGCTGCAGGCGTAAATCCAGTTGCTCCGCTTTAAGAGCGGGTTTCAGGTTTATTTCCAAACGAACCGGTTGTCCCCGACTGAGGGCCTCTCCGGCTGCCCGGCTCAGCGTCAGAATTATTGGACCTGAGACCCCAAAATGAGTAAATAACAGCTCTCCGAATTCACTTGCCTGTTTTTTACCGGCAACCCACAAGGAAGCCTCGACATTCCGCAAAGCCAAACCCTGCGCTTCCTTTACCCATTCTTCCGCCGTCCGCAAAGGGACCAGGGCCGGGCGCAGAGGGGTTACCTGATGACCTAACTCCCGGGCAAAACGATAACCGTCACCGCTGGAACCGGTCGCCGGATAGGATGCTCCTCCCGTACATATAATTACGGCCCGGGCTGTCAGGGTTTCTCCGCCGGCAAGACGTATTTCCTTAATCCGGCCATTCCCGGCTATGATCTCTTCCACAGTTGTTCCGGTCCGGATGTTAACATTTGCCTTGTGCAGAAATTTTTCCAGGGCTTTAACAATGATTTCGGCATCATCGGATACCGGGAACACACGTCCCCCACGCTCGACTTTTGTTTCAACTTCCAGGCCGGCGAAAAACCCCCGCAGGCTGACATTGTCAAATTCCCGCAGGACACCCTGCAGGAATCTGCCGTTACCCGGGTAATGCCTGATAAACCCACTGATATTTTCTTCATTGGTCAGATTACAGCGGCCTTTTCCGGAAATCGCAATTTTCCGGCCCGGGACTTCTTTCTTTTCAATTAATAAAACTTTGACCCCCATCAAGGCAGCCTGTCCGGCAGCCATCATCCCGGCTGCTCCCCCGCCTATCACAATTAACTGTTCAGCAGACATATTAGATTTCCTCTTTCCATACTCTCAAACAGATTGTTTTTTATATTTAATCTAATGTGTGTTTAGTATTTTATCTAAATTACAGTAATAAGGCAAACGCTATGTATA
>DATMXV010000094.1:0-6342 GCA_035561335.1 Desulfitobacteriaceae bacterium | reverse complement strand
TTTAAGGTATATTAACAAATTTGCAAAACTGCTTCAAGTCGGGTTTAACTTTTTTATTTGCCGGGAAAGCAATAAACAAAGATCAGGAGAGCCTGTACCAGTTCCCTGATCTTTACTATTCCTTCTTTTTCCCTTGTCCTTATAAAAAATCTTAGAAAATTTCTCCCCGGACAATAGTTTGTTCACGTCCCGGTCCCACGGCTACGATAGTAGCCTTTACTCCGGATAACTCTTCTAATCTGAGGATATAATTTTGGGCATTTTTCGGTAAGTCCTCAAATTTCTTAATATTAGTGATATCCTCTTGCCAGCCAGGCATTTCTTCATAGATTGGCACACATTGTTTAAATATTTTCTGACTTTGGGGAAATTCATCAATCCTTTGCCCCTCTGCCTTATACCCGACACAGATTTTTAAAGGATCCAATCCGGTTAAAACATCCAGTTTCGTAATGGCAAAATCGGAAATACCATTAACTCTGACAGCGTAACGGGCTATGACAGCGTCATACCAGCCGCAACGACGCGCTCTCCCGGTTGTCGTTCCAAACTCAAACCCCAGTTTTTGAATCCTGGCGCCTGTTTCATCCATGAGTTCGGTCGGAAAAGGCCCTTCCCCAACCCTGGTTGTATAGGCTTTAATAACCGCAACCACCCGGTCAATCTGGGTCGGCCCTATACCTGCCCCGATACAGGCCCCGCCGGCAATTGGGGAAGAAGAAGTAACATAAGGATATGTCCCGTGGTCCAGATCCAGCAATGTCCCCTGCGCCCCTTCAAATAACACTTTATTTCCGGCCTTGATAGTTTGATCAATAGCCAGGGAACTGTCGGTCACATACTGCCTGAGTTTATCGGCATACCCTGAATATTCCCGGTAAATTTCCTCGAAATCAAGGGCCGCGGCGCCGTATATTTTCGTAATTAGGGCGTTTTTCTGGTCTAAATTACGCCGGAGCTTAAGCGGGAATTCTTCCGGATCTATAAGATCAATCATCCGGATCCCTATCCGGGCTGTTTTATCCATATAAGCCGGACCGATCCCCCGTTTTGTTGTTCCAATCTTCCCGTCACCCCGGGCATTTTCTTCAAGCCCGTCCAGCACCCGATGGTAAGGCATAATAATATGGGCATTACCGCTGATCAGCAGTTTCCCTGTTTTTACTCCCCGCTCAGTCAGATAATCTAATTCCTGTAGCAAAACAGCCGGATCAATCACAACCCCATTGGCAATTACACAGGTTTTATCTGAATAGAGGATTCCGGAGGGAGTCAGATGAAGTTTGAATTCCTCACCGTTCACAACAACCGTATGGCCGGCGTTATTGCCTCCGCTGCTACGGATTATCATACTTGCTTTTTCAGCTAAGAAATCTGTAATTTTACCTTTTCCTTCGTCTCCCCACTGAGCACCTATTAAAACTACTGCTGCCATACTCTATACCTCCATTTTTTATCGTTCTCTGAAGAAACCCTTGCTGTCGCAAGCCTTTAATGGCGGCTATTTCACAAACAGTTTTATCTTAACAATCAGTACAATTCTTGTCAAATTAAAAGACAAAAATAAGGGAAAAACCTCGATATTTGCTCAAAAACTAAACAGCATGCTGGCGTTCCAAATTAACGAACTTAGTAAATTCTTTTAAGTAGCCAAGTTCGACCGTACCCACAGGTCCGTTACGTTGTTTGGCCACAATAATTTCCGCTATTCCTTTTTTATCAGATTCAGGATGATAGTATTCATCCCTGTAAATAAAAGATATTACATCGGCATCGGCCTCAATCGCTCCTGATTCCAGCAAGTCCGACATAATCGGCCGTTTGTCCTGGCGCTGTTCCACCCCCCTGTTAAGCTGGGAAAGAGCAATCACCGGAACCTTTAGCTCTCTGGCTATTCCTTTGAGCCCGCGCGAAATCTGGGCAACCTCCTGTTGGCGGTTTTCCGACTTTTTCCCGCCGGACATTAACTGCAGGTAATCAATTATTATTAAACCAAGATCATTTTCGATCTTTAGTCTCCGCACTTTGGATCTTAGCTCGGCAAGCGTAATCCCAACCGTATCGTCAATAAATATCGGGGCGTCGGAAAGCGGACCAACTGCTCTGGTTAATTTGGGCCAATCCGTATCCAGCAGTTCCCCTGTCCGAACGCGCTGCTGGTCAACCATGGCCTCAGAGCAAAGCATTCTTTGCACAAGCTGTTCCTTGGACATTTCCAAACTGAACAGAACAATCGGAATTTTCGCTCTGACCGCAGCATTCTGAGCCATATTCAAGGCTAAAGCAGTCTTGCCCATCGAGGGGCGGGCAGCAATAATGATCAGATCCGAAGGCTGCCAGCCGGAGGTTAAGCGGTCCAGTTGTTGAAAAAAAGTCGGTACTCCGGTTAAGTTGCCTTTATTGGCATACAAAGTTTCAATTTTCTCAAAAGTATCCAATAAAATAGCCCTGATGGAAACAAAGCCCTCCAGAATCTGCCTTTGCGACAAATCCAGGATCATCTTTTCCGCTTCCGCCAGCAAGGCCATAGCCTCTTCCCCAGGATCATATCCTCTCTCGGACAGGCTGTTGGCCGTTCGGATCAGTTGGCGCAATAAAGACTTTTCCGCGACAATCCTGGCATAATATTCCACATTTGCCGCTGATGGTACAGAGCGGGCAATTTCAGAAATTGTCGCAATGCCGCCAATCAATTCCAGCCGTCCTTGCTGGCGCAAGGATTCCGCAACAGATACAAGGTCGACCGGTTCACCTTTTTCAAACAGGTCCCGAATTGCCGCGAAGAGATAACGATGATTATCACGGTAAAAATCTTCAGGCTGAAGAATTGCAAAGACAGGACTTCCCATGTCCGACTCCAGCATGATAGCTCCTAAAACTGCTTGTTCAGCTTCAAGATTATGGGGCGGAACTTTATTTAGTTCCATGATCTTTTTCCTCCATCTGATAATCATCACTGAAAACGTATTTCATAGCCTCTTCAATATTCTGGACCGGGATTACTTCAATCCCTTTCAAGCTTTTGGGTACATCTATCGCATTATCAAGGGGAATCAGAACCTTAACTGCGCCTGCTTGCTTAGCCCCAAATATTTTTTCATAAATGCCGCCAACCGGCTTGACCTTTCCCTGAATAGAAATTTCTCCGGTTACAGCGACATCCTGGCGAATTGGCTGTTTCTTCAGCGAACTGTAAATTGCCAAGGTCACGGCCAAGCCTGCTGAAGGCCCGTCAATTCTCCCCCCGCCGATAACATTGACATGAACATCATAGTTGCGCAAATCCTCACCCGTAAGGGCCCGGATCATTGCCGTAGAGTTAAATACGGAATCACGGGCCATACTGCCGGCGGTCTCGTTAAAGCGGACAATCCCTTTGCCATTCATCCCGGCAAAGATAATTGCTTCGATCTCTAATACCGAACCAAGGAAGCCGGCGACGCCTATCCCCAGAATCTTACCGATCTCCAGCCCGGAGTGGACCTTCCGGGAAAAATAAGGAGTTAAGCGGGCAGAACGCAAAACTTCATATACATCCGCCGCTGTAACTTTAACTTCTTTTTCCTCAGGGTTCCTGTATTTTACCAGACCGTAGGCATCTGTAAAAATGCTGTTCGCTTTCCGGCCTTCAATTACATATTCACTGATAATCTCCGGAACATTCTCCTCGATCCGGACATCCAGCTTTTGCGCGGTTTGCAGAACAATTTTTTGAACATCCTCCGGCTCTAAAGGGACAAAATATACTTCCGTGCAGCGGGAACGCAAGGCCGGATTCAGCTCGCCCGGATCCCTGGTCGTGGCGCCGATTAAAACAAAATCCGCCGGCGCCCCTTCTTCGAAAAGTTTTCTGATATATTGAGGGACATTTTTATCCCCCGGGTCATAATAAGAGGAGTCAAAAAAGACCTTTTTATCCTCCAAAACCTTGAGTAATTTATTAAGCAAAAGACTGTCCATTTCCCCGATTTCATCAATAAACAAAATTCCCCCGTTAGCCTCGCTCACTAAGCCTAATTTGGGTTCCGGTACCCCTGTATCCGCCAAATCACGTTTTGCCCCCTGATATATCGGATCATGCACTGAACCCAGGAGGGGATTCGTCACATCGCGGGGGTCCCAGCGCAAAGTTGTCCCATCCACTTCCACAAAAGGGGCATTAGCCGCAAACAGGGAATTAGGGTGTCCTTTAACTGTTTCCAAGGCCACTCTGGCCGCCGAAGTTTTTCCAACTCCCGGCGGGCCGAACATAATAATATGCTGCGGATAAGGCGTAGCCAGTTTAGACAGTAACGTTTGCACAGCATTTTGCTGGCCAATAATCTCATTTACTGATTTGGGATGCAAAACATCCCTTACGGAACCGGCCAATTTATTTTGATTCATAACCTCTAATTGGGCCAGTTTTTTCAGGGTATGGGCATTTTCCGGTCCGATATTTTCCTTAAGGACCTGGAGTTTGATTTCTTTCAAATAATCTTCATGCCGTTCCTGCATTTTTTCGGCCACAACTTTACCTAAACGTTCCTCTACGGAACGCCGGGCAATTATTTCCGCGATCTGTTCCTCAATCTGGTTAAGCAGTTCAGGAATCTCGGCAAGGGACGGTATTTCATACTCTATCGGGTCTTCGTTAATGATCTTTTTTAAACCCAATACTCTTTCCGGCAAATTCTCCGAGCGTATTAAGCTCAAAGCATTTAGTTTGCTTGCTTTCAGAACAAGCTTGTCCGTACCGAAAAAATTTGCCAGCAAAGTATATAACGTGTCTGCGTCCAAACGCCATTGTTCTTCATCCTGCAAGCGTTCACTTGTATCCTTGTGATGTAACCACTTTGTTAATAGCCCTTTCATTAGGGTCCCCTTCCCAAAAATTTATGCTTCGACTACCTGTACCTGGACTTTGGCTATAATATCCGGATAAAGCCTGACCGGAATAACATAATCGCCCAAGGTTTTAATCGGTTCTTTAACTTCAATTTTCCGTTTATCCAAATCGATATTATAACGTTTCTTTAAGGCTTCAGCAATCTCCTTATTCGTTACCGAACCAAACAAACGTCCGCCTTCACCGGTTTTCGTTGTCACTTCCACAATTAATTTATTTAACCTCTCCGCAAGGACCAGGGCCATTTGCTTTTCATTTTCCCGCCGTTTTTCTTCTGCAGCCTTTTTATGTGCCATATCCTGGATATTGCCAGCGGTAGCCTCGACAGCCAGTCCTCTGGGCAAAAGAAAATTACGGCCATATCCGTCTGCGACTTCACACACCTGTCCCTTTTTGCCTAATCCTTTAACTTCAGTCAGAAGAATAACTTTCACCCGGACACCTCCCTTATATTCCCAACGAAACAAACAACCTATACCCGGCCTGGATTTTATTTTTTAAGCTCCCCGCTATCAACCTCAGGTAAGCGCCGGAAATTTAAAACCAAATCAAAGAGGCCTAACAAAATAATACTAATCAAACTAAAAATAAAATAAAAAATATTGCCTAAAATCAGGACCCACTTGACTAAACGAGGTACATTCGGAGATTGTAAAAAGAAAAAATAAACGGAAATGCCAATAACTAGGGCGACTGCCATATAGACAACCAAAAGGTTTAACCCGAAACCGCGAAGCATAAACCAGGAAAATTCTTCCCCTAACAAATAACACCCCAAGGCGGCGATTGATCCCCAAACCGCATACCAGGGCAGCCGCCAACGGGAAAAGGGAACTCGGCTTTTTTCACTATAAACTATCCAACGCACAAAAAAATAATAAATTATTCCGAATTCAAACATGCCGGAAACGGCAGCCAGAGCCGGAATAATCATTCCATAAAATGATAATATCTGTTCAAGCATTATCTTTAATTCCGCCTCTGTTATCCCTTGATCCTGCAGGCCGGTGAGTAATCCCGTATTTTTATACTGTAACATTAGAGAATCAATAAGGCCCTGATTTTGAGCGCTGAATCCTTCAAACCAAAGAGTCGGTACCGCTCCCAAAAGACCTGCCGCCACAAGACTCCAAAATACAGTAACCCTTTGCGGCCAGCCTTTATTTAAGCCTGTTATCCCCACAAGCCCTGCCCCCGGAATAAATCCCATTTGCTCCAAACCCGGCAAACCGAAAGACAAAGCAGCCAGACTATAACCTGTAACCAGCAGAATAGAGGCCCACTTCAACCCTTTTCGTATTCCTGTCCAAAGTACAGCCAGGATAATTATTACTTCCCAGATCCATCCCCACATTGACCAGGCTGTGCAAAGCCAGGGCAAACATAAAATCAGAATGATCGAGAAATAATCCAGCATTTTTTTGTCACTAATATACATGGCTTCTCTCCTAAGT
>DATMXV010000093.1:0-4596 GCA_035561335.1 Desulfitobacteriaceae bacterium | reverse complement strand
TCTCAGTATCTTGCAATGCAATATTATCGATAATACCTGTTTTTCTCCCACAAGAATTTAATAATTCTGCTAATATCCAGGCCGTTGATGATTTACCTGACGAACCTATTACCCCTATTAAATTAGATTTTGCCGTTGGATTATCATAGAAGGACCTGGCTATACAGGCCATGGCTGGTTTTGTATCCTGAACTTTAACAATTGTAACTTCAGGAGGAATGTTTTCAATATCATGCTCGACAACTAAAGCTACTGCTCCCGCTTGGATAGCGATCAGGGCATAATCATGCCTGTCAACGGTTTTCCCTTTGACACAGATAAACAGGGATTGTTTCTCAACATTTCTTGAATCCCAGGCAATTGACTTTATTTCTAAATTATCATCCCCCTGGATGATAGTATAGGCAATATCATTCATTAGTTCTCTTAATATCATTTGGTCCTGCCTCCGGGAGATTCTCACCGTGCTCCAGAGCTACTCACTCCACTGCGCAGCTAAAGTACCAAAACCTTTGGGATAGTCTGCATGTAAACCATGGTACTTCTTAACGCTGCTCCGTTTCGTGCGCTTAACGCTCTTCCGCCAAACGGTTCTCTTTACACTTGAATCTCCCTACGTTTAATTTTTATCCTTCTGATGGCACCGCATCTTGGCATGGAGGTCTACTCTGAAAATGACACCCCTCCGGAAGGATATCAGTGTACGTTAACCATCGCTCCAGAGCTGCTCACTCCACTATGCAGCTAAAGTGCCAAACCTCCGGGTTAGTCTGTATGTAAACCATGGTACTTCTTAACGCTGCTCCGTTTCGTGCGCTTAACGCTCTTCCGCCAAACGGTTCTCTTTACACTTGAAATCTCCCTACGTTTAATTTTCATCCTTCTGATGGTGCCGTGTCAGCGGCGTGGGGGTCTACTCTTAGCACTTCGATATCCCTCTGTTAATTTCTACTATATATATGTCGGTTATATGTCGGTAATAAGCAAGCACAGGAATCTATCCTTTAAATTATGATGTGAACCTCCCCCACCTACACTTCGTGTTGAGGTTGGGGCTTCCGGCTAACCTTAAATGTATATCTCAGCGGCATCTCTGTTTTTGAGTTGCCTCACCAAATTGGTGAGAGTACATCATTAAGGTAGGGCCGGCAACTGTAGGCAGTTTGCTGCCTATGGGCCAGGTTCATGGCTTCTACTACTTTTCGCTTTAGGCGATCCGTAGATACATGTGTTCAACCAACATTATTTCCCGGAATTCCTGATACTTGTATTTACTTAAAATGTTCTTCGCTCCGTGAATATCCCTGTGTTCCTGATATCCGCACCGGCAACTATAATTCCTGGAAAAGGGTTTCTTTCTTTTCCCACAAACGGGACACGTTTGTGTTGTATAGGTTTCGTCTACTTTTTGCAGGCTTATCCCTTCGCTTGCCAGCTTGTATTGAAGGTAGCTAGTAATGCGACCAAATTGCCATTGGGACATTTTTTGATTATGTTTACGTGAACGCTTACGCTTGTTCTGCTTCTTTTTGGGAGAGGTATGGCGCTCAACCCCTTCTACATCTCCCACAACGACTTTCGTGACTTGATTCTCCAGACACCAGTTTACGAACTTGCGGGTAGTTTTATGGAGGACATCTCTCAACTGGGCATCACTCTTGCTTAAGATGTAGTTCAAAGCACGCCGGTACTTTTTCCATTGACGGGAGCTTTTTTGACATTTAGCCAGCTTTTTTTGCAGTTCTTTATATTTTTTATTGCGCAATTGCTTAATACTTCTTAACTTTCGGCCGGTAATAATTACCCCTTGACCATTATCGGAAACTGAGACGATTGTGTGAATTTCACCCAGGTCAATTGCGGCAATCCCTCTGTTTTTGTTTTCTTTGGGAGATTGACCGTCATCATACGCTATAGCTAATTGTAGTCCCCTGTCATAGATGAGTTCGATCTCTTTAATTGTGCCTGGAGGTAACTTCTTAACCTGTACCAAAATTGGCTTTTGGCGTTTACCTTTGAAGAGACCAAGGCTTAATTCAATTCTTCCCTTTTCACCAAGCCGAAACCCATCTTTTTTCCATTTGGTATTAAAGTGATGCTTTTCTTTGTAGGGATAGCGGATTTGGGTGTATTCCGATAATCTTGCTTTATGGGCGCTTTCCCTGGCGTCAAGGTATTTCTCGTAGATCGCTTGAATTGATTGACTGTGGATGGGAAATTGCCCTTTGGTGGCCAAGTGCAAGGTCCTACGATCAATCCAGTTGTCCTTTTCTTGATAGTGCTTTTTGGTTAGGCTCAGGAAATAGTTCCAGACTTGGGCTGATACCCGGTTACAGGTGAAGAGAAGGTCAAGATTTTCTTTAGACGTATGGAACCTGGTTTTTAAGACACGAATGATATAGAACACCCCTTTCCTCTGTTTCTAGCCTTATTTTACCATAGATGGAGGCAGAGGGGAACAGGTGTTCGAAAATATTATCCGGGAACAGCGATTCATCTCACCACCTTAATAGAGGTGGGAATCTCCTCGCTGTACGGTGATAAATTCATACACCTTAGGGTTCTTAAGATTCAAGTTGGCGTCGTGCTTGCGGTAATGTATCGGCCAGCTCAGAGGCGGTAAATCCGGACCAGCCATATTCTTCAGCCAGGATGTCAGCAGCTTTGCCATGCAAATAGACAGCCAGGCAGGCAGCTTCAAGCGGCTTAACCCCTTGCGCCAGGAGGCCAAGTATACTTCCTGTTAAAACATCACCGGTACCTCCTGTTCCTAACCCGGGATTTCCCGTTGGATTGATAAAAGCCCGGCCATCAGGTGCTGCTACAATAGTGACGGCCCCTTTCAAGACAACAACAGCCCCCCACTCAACAGCTTTATTTACTGCTAATTCCAAGCGGTTTTTTTGTACTTCCGTAGTGGATAAATTGCAGAGCCGGGCCATCTCTCCAGGATGAGGAGTCAGGATCAGAGGGCCCCGGCCTTTACGCATCGCAAGAATCCCCGGTTTTAAGGCTATCAGGTTTAAGGCATCAGCATCCAAAACCACCGGTGAAGTTATATTTTGGATAACTTTCTCCAAAACAGAGGAGAATTGATCTTTCAATCCCAATCCGGGTCCTAAAGCCAAGGCCTGAGCGCCCTGACAGTGTTCCTCAATTACCGGCCAAGCTTCAGCATCCAGATTAGCCTCCCCGCTTGCCGGCCAAACCGTTCCTTCGATTACTCCATTTGCTACTACCGGAACAACCCCTTTTGGGGTTACAATCTGCAATAAACCTAGGCCAGTACGCAGCGCCGACCTCCCTGCCAAGATAGCCGCTCCGCTCATCCCGAGAGATCCGGCAGCCAAAATTCCTTTACCATGGGTCCCCTTATGACCCTGCAAACGGCGTTTAGGAATAATTGCCTGCATATCCTTGTCTGTCAGGATAAAATTAGAGATTTCCTCATTGCGAAAATATTTAGGCGGAATAGAGATAGCATCTACTATGACCTGTCCGCAAAATTCCGGTCCCCGGCCCAGGAAATGACCTAATTTCGGCAAACCGAAAGTCACTGTCAGGTTGGCCCTGACTGCCAGACGATAAACCTTTCCTGTATCGGCTTCTACACCACTGGGAATATCTACAGCAACAACCCAAGCCTTTGTCTGATTGATCTCTTCTATATATTCTTCAGCAACACTAGGCATGGCTCCCCGTAACCCTGTCCCGTAAAGCGCATCAACCACAACATCAGCCTGGGAAAAAGCAAATCTGGCAAGCCGTCTTTGTTTTTCATCTTCAATTACTAATAATTTACCTTCCGTACCGGTAAAAAGTTGAAGATTAAGCTTGGCGTCACCTGTCAAATCTTGTGGTTTAGCCAATAAGAAAACCGTTACCTCCAAGCCGATTATGGTTAAATGCCGGGCAATAGCTAAACCATCTCCGCCATTATTCCCCTTGCCCGCCAAAACAACTGCTTTCAGGCCAACTAAATTTTGTTTTTTCGAGCTGAAATGTTGGCAAATTTCCCTGACCACAGCTAAGGCGGCATTTTCCATCAATAAAATACTTGGTATCCCGAAATCCTTTATCGCCCTATCCTCAAGACGACGCATCTGTTGGGAATTTACTAAACGCACTCTCCCCACCTCAATTCTCTAATCAGCTAAGTAATCTCTTCAAGATAAAATCGCCAAAGCAATGGCCTTGCTCCGGTCGTGAGAAATACTTACTCTTACTTTAGATCCTCCCCGGGCCTGAACTATATTTTCAGCGCGTTTGCTCAGAAAAGCCAAAGGCTCACCTTCCGGTCCATTTATTATTTCGATATCCTGCCAGGTTATACCTTGCAGGCCTGTCCCTAAAGCTTTGAGAATTGCCTCTTTGGCAGTAAAACGACCGGCCCAGCTTTGAATGCTTTTGCCATGTAAATCTTCTTGTTCCCGCATTGTAAATAAACGGTCCACAATTTTCGGCTGACGCCGGCAGGCCCTGGCAAAGCGTTCAATCTCAACAATATCTACTCCCGGAAACATTTAAATACCTCCCAAAATCAGTTACAAATGCAGAAAAATCTTATACGCCGGAAAAAATAATTATACCTGATTC
>DATMXV010000092.1:0-5282 GCA_035561335.1 Desulfitobacteriaceae bacterium | reverse complement strand
GTGTGAGGGAGAAGGGATTTTCTTTTGGTCAGAAGGAAACGCAAAAAACTTAATTATTTTGCCAGAGAAAAATGGATTCCTTTTATTCTGTTATTTATTGTTTCTCTGGTTGTTTTACGTTTAGTCATGCTTCAAGTTGTTCAGGCAGCCGACCTTAAGGCTAAAGGTATTCAAAACCGTACTACTGATCAAACAATTCATCCTGAAAGAGGGTCAATTTTTGACGCCCAAGGACATGTTTTGGCCCAAAGTATCCCCGTTAAAGGTGTCAATGCCGATCCGGAATACTTAAACAACCTGATAGAGAATAACCTGATTAAATCTTCAAAAGAAGATATTGCCGGGAAGCTGGCGGAAATCCTTGAAACTGAACCTCAGGATATTTTAGACAAATTAAATAAAACTGATTTACGCTGGGTAAGTCTTGCTCATTATGTTGACATAAGTAAAATTGATAAAATAAGAGAGTTAAACTATTCCTGGATAGTGTTTAGTGATGAGGAAAAAAGGGTTTATCCTATGGACAGGCTTTGTGCCTCAGTCCTGGGGATTGTTGACGCGAGCGGGCATGGAGCGGAAGGTATTGAATACTTCTATGATAATGATTTATACGGAAAAACAGGTTATAAATCTCAGGAACTTGATGCAGGGGCCGGCCTTATTCCGGATACCCTGCATCAAATTGATCCACCCCTGCCGGGTAATAATTTAACCTTGACATTAGATTCTACAATCCAGCACTTTGTTGAGCAAACATTAGAAGAACTTATGAGTACCGCTAAATGCCAAAAAGCAACAATAATAGCCATGGATCCAATGTCCGGCAGGATTTTAGGCATGGGTTCCCGTCCGACGTTCGATCCTAATAATTATGTGGAGAATACGGCTGATGAGAGGCGTAATCTTGCTATCAGCATGACCTATGAACCTGGTTCAACTTTTAAAATTATTACCGGCTCTGGAGCACTGGAAGAAGGCGTCATTTCACCGGAAGATCGTTTCAATGATCCGGGTTTTTTACGGGTAGGTCCACGTCTAATTACCAACTGGGATTCCTATGAAAAAGGATCTCACGGCAGCCCTACTTTCACAGAAGGGATGAAGCTTTCTTCAAATGTAGTCTTAGCACAAGTAGGGATGAATATGAGGAAAGAAAAGTTTTATACCTATCTCAAAGCGTTTGGTTTTGGAACTAAAACCGGCATTGATATTGCCGGAGAAGAAAGCGGCTTACTCGTACCTCAAGATAAAGCCTTAGACATTGATTTGGCTACGATGTCCTTCGGCCAAGCAAATTTGGTGACGCCAATTCAGCTCCTTACTGCTATTTCAGCAATTGCCAACGGCGGAACACTTTACAGGCCATACGTTGTTGACAAAATTACTGCTCCTGACGGGACCCTTATCAAACAAAACCAACCCAGCGCAATCCGTCAGGTAGTATCCAAAACTACTGCAGCTCAAATGACAAATATTTTAGAACAAGTTGTTTCAGACGGTACAGGCAAATCTGCTATGATACCCGGGATTAAGGTTGCCGGTAAAACCGGAACTGCCCAAAAGGTTGATCCTGAAACAGGAGGCTATTCGTCAACAGATTTTATTGCCTCATTTGCGGCATTTGCGCCTGTTGAAAATCCCAAAATTGCTGTTTTAATTATCCTTGACAGTCCCCAAGGAAATGAACATCAAGGGGGTGTACTGGCCGCCCCAAAGGCTAAGACTCTTATTGAGGGAATCTTACAATATTACGGAGTCCCTGTATCAGAAGATGCCCAAAGTACAGTAGCGCTTTCTTCTGACGATTCCGCGGTCAGGCCGACGCCAAAACCCTTGGTCCCGGAACGTACTCCCTTAGGCGGAGAAGTTATTGTTCCTGATTTAACCGGACTGACAATGCGGCAAGCCGGTGAAATACTATCCAAAAATGAACTTCATTTTGATTTTTCGGGAAGCGGTTTAGTCAGTGAACAAATCCCCGCAAGCGGCAAAGTCGTTAGTAAAGGCACTATTATTGAAGTAAAGTTTTCTCAGTTTGCGCCGGCATCATAAATTACGGCCACCGAATAAAAATCTTAATAATAATTATTGTACCCGCATATAATTTTCAATATATTCACTAAAATTTTCAGGAAAGGGTGATAATGTGATCAATGCGCAAATACAAAGCGCAAAGGAATTTCTGGGTCTTTTATCTAAGGGGACCGGTGTTTCGGGTTATGAATATTTGATCGCTTCTTTAGTAGCCGAGGATTTTGGAACTCTTACTGATGAAATACATAGTGATACTTTCGGTAATGTATATGCCCTGAAAAAAGGCAGCAAAAGATTATCCAGGATTATGTTAGCCGCCCATATGGATGAAATCGGTTTAATTGTCAAAAAAATTGACAAGCGTGGTTTTTTGCAATTTACTTCAATCGGGGGGGTTGATCAAAAAACCCTTCTTTCCCAGGAAGTTATTGTTCATGGCCGCCGAAAAATACCTGGAATCATTGGCTCCATGCCACCACACCTTATTCAAAATGATAATAGCGAAATTAAAATGGAAAATATGGCTATTGATGTTGGTTTATCTCCGGAAGCAATTCACAAAGTGATTCAAGTAGGAGATATGGTTACTATAAAGCGGGAAACATACGAACTCCTTAATAATAATTTTTCGGGCAAATCATTTGATGACCGGGCAGGAGTTGTTGTAATGAAGATTTGTCTGGAGGAACTTTCTCACTTAAACCATGCCCATGATGTTATCGCTGTAGCAACAACTCAGGAAGAAGTAGGTATCAGGGGGGCCTTGACCAGTACATATACCCTTAACCCGGATTTAGCTATAGCCATAGATGTTACTCATGCCTGTACTCCGGATACAAAAGGACAAGTTAACATTGATTTGGGCAAGGGACCAGCAGTTGCACTTGGTCCAAACATTCATCCGGCAATTTACAAACATCTGTCAGAAACAGCCCGGTTCCACCGTTTACCAATCCAAATCGAGCCCATACCAGGAGCATCAGGTACTGATGCCTGGGTAATTCAAGTAACTCAAGCCGGAATTCCAACCGGACTGATTTCGATACCTTTACGTTATATGCATACTTCAGTAGAAACCCTTAGTATGGAGGACGTTCTGACCTCCGGTAAATTGCTTGCATATTTTATTGCCTCCTTACCTGATGATCTGGAGGGCTTGTTATGCTATTAAAAACCCTTAGTGAATTAAATGGCGCTTCAGGTGATGAAACCTCTGTCCGTAATTTCCTGTATGAAGAAATCAAACCCTATGTTGATAAGGTAAGCATTGATAAAATAGGCAATTTAATTGCTGTAAAAAATCATACTCTTTCCGGTCCAAAAGTTTTAATTACAGCACATATGGATGAAGTAGCCCTGATGATAGTAAGTATAACTAACGACGGATTTCTAAAATTCAAACCGGTAGGCGGGATTGACGCCCGGATTCTGGTATCCAAAACGGTCCGGATAGGGGAAAATATAGCCGGAGTGATTGGGTCTAAGGCTATCCATCTGCAAAAATTGCCGGAACGGCAAAAAGCTTTGACTTTTGAACAACTCTATATTGATATTGGCGCCCAATCTAAAGAAGAAGCTTCAAATAAAGTAAAAATAGGGGATTACGCTTATTTTATATCTGCCTGCGAACCTTTCGGTGAAGGTTTATATAAAGGAAAAGCTTTTGACGACAGAGTAGGATGTGCAATCCTGGTTGAACTGCTGAAACAGGATTATGATTTTCCCTTAACAGCAGCTTTCACGGTCCAGGAAGAAGTTGGTTTGCGCGGGGCACAGGTTGCCGCCTACCACATTGAACCTGATTTTGCTATTGTCGTTGAAGGAACCGTAGCTGCCGATATTATGGATAGAGACGAGGAAGAATGGGTTACAGAATTGGGAAAAGGCCCGGCCTGTTCGGTCCTGGACCGTACAACTCTATATAGCCCTAAACTTATTAAGCATGTGTCAGAATTAGCCCATAATAAAAAAATCCCTTTCCAATTACGCCGTGGAGCCAGTGGAGGTAACGATGCGGGACGTATTCACCTGACTAAAACCGGGGTCCCCACAATTTCACTCAGCGTGCCTTGCCGCTATATACACTCATATGTATCCGTAATCAGTAAAAAAGACTATAGCGAGTGTTATAATCTTGTCCTTGCACTCCTGAAAAATCTGCCGCCGCTGAATCGTTTTTCAACAAATACCAAGGAGGACAATAATGTTAAATAATAGTTCACTAAACCTTGATTATTCAATCCTTAATAAATTAACTCAACTTTTTGGTCCTTCCGGTTCTGAGGAAGAGGTCGCCGGGTATATTTCTGCCCAACTTCAGCCCTATAGTGACGAAATTGCCACAGATACCATGGGAAACTTAATTGTACGACGTCAAGGCTCCGGAAAACGCATCATGGTTGCTGCCCACATGGATCAAATTGGCGTAATAATAACAAATATTGATAAAGAGGGTTTTTTGCGTTTCAGCATCCTCGGCAGCATCCCAATTACTGCTCTAAACAAACAGCGGGTAAGATTTCGTGACGGCAGAATTGGCGTAATCAGTTTAGAAAGAATTGATAAGCTTGCAGATCTAAAATATGAGAAACTTTACATAGATATAGGTGCTTCTTCAAAAGAAGAAGCCGCTAAATTTGTGCAAATTGGTGATCCGGCAGTACTGGTCGGGGATTATACGGAATGCGGGTCAAAAATTATCTCCAAAGCGTTTGATGACCGTATTGGTTGTTTTGTAGCAATAGAAGCTTTTAAACTTGTCAAGACCGGCTACGACCTAAGCTTTGTTTTTACTGTTCAGGAAGAAGTTGGTACCCGTGGGGCCCAAACAGCCGCCTATGCTCTTGATCCGGATTTGGCAATTGCTGTAGATGTCACTGCTACAGGTGATACTCCTAAAGCCCGGCAAATGTCTGTAGAACTGGGAAAGGGTGCTGCCATAAAGGTTTTCGACCGCTCTATGGTCACTTCTCCCCAAGTAAAACGCTGGATGTCTGACGTTGCCCTTGAAAAAGGGATTCCTTTTCAGTGGGAAGTGCTGGAATTTGGAGGAACCGATTCCGGGGCAATTCATCTAACCAAAGGAGGGATTCCATCAGGAGTTATTTCAATTCCAACACGTTATATTCACAGTCCTGCCGAAATGTCTGATAAAAATGATATAGAATCTGCTGTTAATTTGTTGGTTGCACTTTTGGAAAGTTCTGTAGAATTATAAAATTATTATATTTTTTTATACTATGCTATTT
>DATMXV010000091.1:0-6959 GCA_035561335.1 Desulfitobacteriaceae bacterium | reverse complement strand
ATTAAAACTCAAACGGAGGTATTTTATGGAAAATAAAATTCACGATAATAACCAGGACCCGGTGCCAAACAGTAATTCTGATTCCTCTGAACATCTTCAGGCTACTCCTGCTGAATCTGAACAATTACAAGTTGAGGCCACTCCCGCCCAATCAGATCAAGCACAAGATCCTGAACCGGAACAAACTGTAAACAGCAGTTCAGATGAAGTCAATGAAGCAAAAGAAGATATAAAGGAGACGCCACCCCAGGAAAGAGCAAGCGGACAACAACAGCCTGTTTGGCCGAAATCGTTCAAATTATTCCTGACTGTCACCGCCGCTCTGTGTTTGCTAAGCGCCGTCATTGGCAGTCTTTTAACCATTGCTTTTGTTCCCCGTTTCTCTAATGCAAAATTTACCCCAATAGTCAACCAAACTGAAAGTCAGACAAGCTCCCCGGTAGAACAAATTGCCCATAACTACAGTCCGGCCGTCATGGTTATAACTAATTACCAATCCGGAAACACGTTTTTCAGCAACAGCAACCTGGAAGCAGCCGGAAGCGGTTCGGGATTTATTATCGATTCCCAAAATGGCTATATCGTAACAAATAATCATGTGATCGAAAACGCTGAAAAACTTACCGTCAGTTTGAACGATGGCCGTACTCTCGACGCCAAAGTAGTCGGGGCTGATCCCCAGACTGATCTGGCAGTCCTGAAGATTTCCGATACCACAAACCTTACTGCAGTCCAGTTAGGTGATTCGACAAAACTTGTTGTGGGTGAACCGGTTGTGGCAATCGGAAATCCCGGCGGCGATGAATTTGCCCGTTCTGTAACCACAGGTGTTGTTTCAGCGACAAACCGTACACTTAGCATCAGAGGAGCAGCCGCTTACGACTTGATTCAAACCGACGCCGCAATCAACCCGGGAAACAGCGGCGGTCCGCTCGTAGATTATCAAGGTCTGGTTATCGGGATTAATTCTGTTAAATTTGCCGAAACGGGATATGAAGGAATGGGTTTTGCCATTCCGATATCCTCAGCCTTACCGACGATCCAGCAGTTAATTAATACCGGTGTCGCCAAACATCCTGCCCTCTTAGTCAGTGTGAACGACCAGTACAACGTATATGCCCAAGCTAATAATTTACCGCAAGGAGCATATATTGCGGCCGTAACAGCAAACGGTCCGGCAGCAAAAGCCGGGTTAACGAAGGGTGATGTAATTACCGGAATTAATGACGTTACTGTAAAAGACTCTTCTGATCTTATTCACGAAATCTATAAATATCAAGTCGGGGATGAGATATCTGTAACCTATCTGAGAAACGGCCAGTCAAACCAGGTTAAAATAACCCTGGGTGAAATAACTTCAAGTTAAAAATAACCTATGGATAAGATGAGATTCTTCAAATTATCAAAGTAACTAATGGCCCCTCTAAAAGGGGTCATTTTAATTTATTAGCAGGCAATTAAATGTATCTATAGTTCTTTCAGCGGACCGGTAAAGTCTTTTTGCCACGAAAATATGATGCCATTGCGGCCAGGAGTGACAATCCTGCAGAAATATAAAAAGCGATGCGCAAACTGGACATTACGGCCGGAGCAATCAATTCCGGAAAAAATATATTTCCTAAAATAAATTGCTGACTGGCCTGCGGCAGCTGCTGGAGAACTGCCGCAGGCAGAAGTTGGGCCATCGGGTTATACCCCAGAAAGGCCGCGAATAACGCCCCGGTAGGCGGTAAATTGGAAATCTGCTGCGCAACTGCGCCGGGAACCCCCGCATTAACAAGACCCTGATACATCGCGGCAGGCAAGTGATGAACAAGACCAATAATCAAAATACTGAAATATAAAGTCATGCTTAAAGCAGTACCTGTATTTTGGATTGTCGCCCTCATTCCTGATGAAGCCCCCCTGTGCTCCGGCGGGACCGTATTCATTATGGCCGTAGTGTTAGGCGCCGCAAACATACCCATACCGGCGCCGGCTATCAGCAATATTATTACAAACCAGAGATAGTAAAAATTTGCCGGCAGGAGGGTTAAGAGTATAAAAGACAAAACCGATAACAGCATACCGCTTGTTGCAAAGATACGCGCCCCATAACGGTCGGACAAGTAACCGCTTACCGGCCCCAGGATAAAGAAACCAAGCATCAGGGGCAGCATGTAAATACCGGCCCAGAGGGGAGTCTGCTCAAAATTATAACCATGAAGGGGCAGCCAAACCCCCTGTAACCAAATAATCAGCATAAACTGCAGTCCGCCCCGGGCAACCGACGACAAAAACAAGCTGAAGTTACCTGCCGCAAAAGCCCTGATCTTAAACAATTCTAATTTAAACATCGGTGTCTCTGTATGAAGCTCAATATAAATAAAGGCAGCCAGGAGAATAACCCCAATGATCTCTCCGAAAATCACCCAAGGATTCCCCCAGCCCATCTTGGCATTTCCATAAGGCATAATTCCGTAGGTAAGGGCTAAGAGCAAAACTGTCAAACCAGCAGCAAAGGTGCCATTCCCCAGCCAGTCGGTCTTATTATCGGGTGTCAGTTTACCGGTCTCCCGTAATTTAAGATAGGCCCATAATGTCCCGGCCAAACCGACAGGGACACTAATCATGAAAGGCAAGCGCCAGTGAAAGTCGGCTAAAAGGCCGCCGGCAACCAGTCCCAACAAAGAACCGCCTACAGCCAGGATCTGGTTCAGGCCCATAGCCATCCCTCTTTGCATAGGCGGAAATACATCTGTAATAATCGCCGTACTGTTTGAAAATAAGAATCCGCCGCCAACACCTTGCATTATCCGGAAAATGATCAATTCGATTGCCCCTGTATTCCCTGTGCCAGGGGTGATGGCGAGCAAAATAGAAGCCACCGTAAAAATTGCAAACCCTAAATTATACAAGCGCGCCCGCCCAAAAATATCGGATATCCGCCCAAAAGAAACCAGTAAGGTGGCAGTAACAACACTGTAACCCATCATCAGCCACAGTAAATACGCCGTCCCGCCCGGGGCCATCGGATCAATTTGGATCCCTCTGAAAACAGCCGGTAAAGAAATCATTATAATGTTGGCATTTAACGTCGCCATAAAAACACCCAGTGACGTATTAGACAAAGCTATCCATTTATAGCGTGAATTTTCCATGCTGATATATCCCTTTTCCCTCAATTTTTCTCTGTTGCGTTCGCCGGGTTTCGACGACCAGCTTTATAAGTTAACTCTTATTCAACTCTTGCTTTTCGTCCGGATCAAGAGTTTCGACCAGGGCCTGAGCTTTTTTTATCACTTTTATCAGGTCATTCCGGACCTGCTCAAATTTCAAAATTCTTTGTTCTATAAAGTTAAGCTTTTCATTTAAAGTAGCAATAATATCTTTAAGCTTTGCTTTTTGTTCGTCTCGTTCAGCTGCTTGTTCATAATCTATCTTTTGAGCTTTTATTGTGTTGTTAAGGGAAATGAAATGCTGCAGTTCCTGAAGCGAAAAGCCCAAGGCATCTTTGGAATGCTTAATCTTCTTTAATAATTCGATATCTTCCCGGGTATAATACCTGATCCCCCCTTCGCTTCTTTGCGGCGGCGGTATCAAACCCAGCTCTTCGTAATACCTGATCGTTCGTTTTGTTAAACCACTTTCTATGGCAACCTGATCAATTTTAAAACTATCCACAACGCCCTCCACTAATACAGAAAATACAGGAAATAATAGAATAATAGTAGCACTTACTAACCTTAACGTCAACGTTAATAAAATTGCTCTTAAAAAATATAGAAAAAATTGTACCCCTTGTCATTGTTGACAAGGGGCAGCGGTCTTTTCCTTTTCCCCGGCGGAAGCCTGACGGGAACGGGCTTATGGGCCCCTGGGCCAGGCCTAGCCGCGCTCCAGCAAACCTTCCGCCAGGTCTTTCAGAGCTTGTTGTTTAACTTTGAAATGCATTTTCTTTCCGGTAGCCGTAAACGGCAGCTCGTCCACAAAGCGATAATAACGCGGCCGCTTATATTTTGCCAGCATTGGGTGATTATTGCAAAACTCCGTAAGTTCTTTAGCTATTAAATCCGGGCTTGCTTTTATGACATAAGCAACTACAGCCTCACCCCTTAATTCATCGTGCATACCAATTACGATCGATTCCTTAACCTTTTCATGCTCATTTAAAATTTCTTCTATTTGAACCGGATGAATATTCTCACCGGATGATATAATCATGTCGTCTTTACGGCCGACAACAGTAATGAATTCATTTTCATCCCAAGTGCCTAAGTCGCCGATATAAATCCAGCCCTTATAAAAAACCCTTTCTCTTTCCGTATCATTTCTCACATAGGAATGGGTTGTCTTTGTCGGGGCTTTGACAATAATCTCTCCCGTTTCCTGATTGTCTTTGGCCACATGCTCCCAAGGTTCAGCCCGACGATCGGGAAAAATCTTAACGACAGCAACATCATCATC
The DNA here is from genome assembly GCA_035561335.1 of Desulfitobacteriaceae bacterium. Classification (GTDB taxonomy): domain Bacteria; phylum Bacillota; class Desulfitobacteriia; order Desulfitobacteriales; family Desulfitobacteriaceae; genus UBA2264. Next base: position 2,513 of record DATMXV010000091.1, on the reverse strand, counting down.
AGTACAGGCCCTGCCGGCAGTCCCGGCCATCGCCGGTAAGTCATATGGCCGCAAGAATGTGTTCCAGAAAGCTTCCGTAGTGCCATAGCCATTGAAAATATTCGGAGTCAGGGATTGCTGGAACTTAATACATGCTTCCTTTTCCAAGGGCGCGCCCATGGTCACAATCCCTTTCAAATTTGTCAGGTCCACCCGGTTTTTCACCTGTTTATCATGCAGCATTTTAAGCATCGGCGGGGCGCCGATAAGATAAGTTACCCGATATTTTTCCGCCAGTTCCAAACACTGTTTGGGGTTGAATTGGCGCAGGACTACAATCTGTCCGCCGACATAAAGAGTCGGTACAGGGCCGCCGGAATGTAAACCTCCCCTGTGGAACCAGGGACTCATGTTCATGGTTACATCGTGAGGTGACAGCGGAAAATGCATAATCACATCATGGGCTGAGAGTACTTCAATCACATTATTCAAAGGCACCCCTTTGGGCAATCCGGTTGTTCCCGAGGTGTACAGCCGGGTCGTCTCTGTATAAATATCTGATATAAAGCTTGTTTGCGGCTCATCAATTGCCTTATTGCGAATATAGTCTTCATAAAGGATATGACCCGGAGGGGCTGTTACTTTGCTATAAACATCTACCATTATAATACGTTCCGGCTTGTGCTCCGCCATACTCAAAGCCTTCAGGGCATCCTGCCTCATTTCCGCATCATAGACAAAAACTTTCGGTTTGCTTTCATCAATAATATATGCTGTTTCCCCCGGGGCCAAGCGGAAATTGATAGGGCAATTAATTACGCCAAGCTTTTGCGGGGCCAAAAATAAGAATACAAATTCCGCCGCATTCAGGATCTGGTACATGACAATATCGTTTGCGCCTATTCCGTCTTCCTGAAGGGCCTTGGCCAGCCGGTTTACCTCCAGGTTTAAGTCTGTATAAGTCCATGTTTTTTCGCGCACAGGACAGGTAAGGGCCGGTCTGTTGGCGAAACGGTGGACATTACGTAAGAAACCATTTATGTAAGTAAATTCATGATTAAATACTTCCTTAAAAGTGCTGATATCATAAGTATATTCTTTCTTATTCATAAACCTGCCCCTGTTCAGGCGCCTTTATAATGATTAGCTTTGATCACACCCGAACAAAGTTCCCTTCCTTTCTGTTTAGTTTCAGATAAATTTATTTTTTATAACCAAGAAAGAATTATCTTAAAAAATATTATTAAACAAGGTCTAATCATGGTTCATATTTGCCTATAATCAAACAAGAATTCTGCCCCCCAAAACCAAAAGCATTGGACATGGCAATATTGACCGGTACCTGACGCGCGACATTAGGCACATAATCCAAATCGCAATCCGGATCCGGTTGGGAGTAATTTAATGTAGGGGGTACAATCCCTGTTTGAATAGCTTTTATGCAGGCAATAAGTTCCGTTATTCCCCCCGCACCCATTAAGTGCCCGGTTGCACCTTTGGAAGAACTGACCGGGATCTGATTTAAATGAGTGCCAAAAACTGCTTTCAGGGCTTTAGTCTCTGTTAAATCACCGGCTTTTGTTGATGTTCCATGGGCATTAATATAATCAATCCGGGCCGGTTCTAAACCCGCATTAGCCAAAGCCTTCTCCATGCAATTAATTTCACCCCGTCCTTCCGGCTCGGGTAAAGTTACATGGTAGCCTTCGGTAAAAGAAGCATAGCCAAGCAACTCTGCGTCAATCCTGACTCCCCGGCCTTGAGCATGTTCCAGGCTTTCCAATAATACAGCCCCGGCGCCTTCGCCCATGACAAAGCCATCTCTTCCGGCATCAAACGGCCGGCTGGCCTTTTCCGGGTTTTCATTCTGCCTGGATAAGGCCCGCGCTGATGCCAACCCTGCTGTGAGCAGCGGGCAGAGAATTGATTCAGACCCGACTGCCAGCATAACATCCGCCTCGCCGGACCGTATCAGCATTGCTGCCAGCCCCACCGCATCCGCCCCGGAAGAACAGGCGGTATTCACAGTCAGACTTGGGCCCTGGATCCCGTAAGTTATCGCAATTCGTGCTGCTGCCACATTTGCCAGCATTTTAGGTACGGTAAAAGGACTGATCCGGTCCGGGCCAACGCTGAGAAGCTGCTCCTCCGCAGACAGTGCAGAGTTAATCCCACCCAAAGACGTTCCCAAAACAATACCGAGACGTCCCGGCCTCAAAAAGGCCTGTAACAGTCCGGGCCCTTCCAATAAGGTGCCTGTCTTTAAAGCCTCAGCGGCGGCAACAAGGGCATATTGCATAAATACATCTGTTTCCCGGACTAATTTTTTCGGCAAATAATCCGTCGCGGCAAATTCTTTGACCTCGGCAGCAATCTTAACCGCCAGGTCATCGGTGGGAAAACGGGTAATAATGCCCACCCCGCTTAAGCCCGATATTAAATGGTCCCAATAGTCTGTTATCCCTACTCCGATTGGGGTAACTGCTCCCATTCCGGTAATTACAACACGTTTCATAAGCATCACCTTTATTACT
>DATMXV010000090.1:0-7102 GCA_035561335.1 Desulfitobacteriaceae bacterium | reverse complement strand
CCTTCTTATTAATCCGTCTCCGGGAGATCCAAGTGCACGTTCACCATCGCTGCGGAGCTACTCACTCTACTATGCAGCTAAAGTGCCAAACCTCTGGGTTAGTCTGAATGTAACGCAGCTTTTTTGCCGTCACGCCACTTTACCGTCCATGGCAGTGGCTAATCAAGACATCCTTGTCTTAGCCATGGCAAAAGCTGCATCAGTCCATCCATGGACAAGTCAAATGGTACTTCTTAACGCTGCTCCGTTTCGTTCGCTTAACGCTCCTCCGCCAAACGGTTCTCTTTACACTTGAATCTCCCTACGTTTAATTTTCATCCTTCTGATGGTGCCGCGTCAGCGGCGTGGGACTCTATTAAGGTCACTGTTCATATTTTGGCCGGTAACGCAGCCGGCCATAAAGAAACGAACGATGAATAAGGGGATAGGTAGCCGGAACAAGGATTACATTGTAAAAGGCGGTAGCAACTGAAACACTGAATATTGCTCCCAATTGCCAATACATACCTGCACCCAGACTCAAAAAGACTGCTATTAACTGACCAACAACAGAAACCCCGAAAACCAGTAAATTGATAAAAAGAAAATTCTCTCTGTACCAGCGTTGGGCCAATAAGTTGCTCAGTAAGGCTACGGCAGTTAGAGTAAAAGCATACATCCCGACAAAATGACCCAAATACAGATCTTCCAGAATACCGATACCTAACCCCCACAATGCTCCCGGCAACAAGCGACTGTGCAAGGCTATATATATTACCAGGAGCATAACTAAATCAGGTTTTATTCCAGCCCAATTCCAAAAATAAAAAACTGTTCCCTGTAAAATAAGACAAAACACCAACATTATGGCAATCAGAAAATAACGCATCATTTTCCCCCATTTGTCTTAACAATAAAAACTTCTTCAAGTGAATCAAAATTAACAAGCGGTTCAATATAGGCTGTTTTCAAAAGTCCGGACTTTTCCAAGGAAATCTCTTTTATTTTACCTATCGGAATATCCTTCGGATATATACCGCCAAGGCCTGATGTCAGAACAAGATCACTCACATTTACATCATCCTCCCGGCGGAACAACATTTGAAAAGTTCCTTCAGCAGTTAAACGTGAACTGCGTTTATAAGTACCCTGCACAATTCCGTAAATAGCCGTTCCTGTATCATTTCGGACCAAAGCGCCTACTTGTGCTTCCCCGTCGGAAATCAATAAAACCTCTGAAGTATCCGGATAAACTGTAACAACTTTACCAACCAAACCAAGCTGAGCAATTACACAATCACCACTTTTAATGCCATCCTCAATTCCTCTGTTAACGGTCATTGTCTGATACCAGGCTGTTGGATTTCTCTTGATAATACTCGCGCCAACTTTTTCATATGTCTCAAGAGTTGGACTGCGGAATATTCCTTGATTCAGATCCTCGAAACGCATACCGGCTAATACTTCTTCTTTTAATTTTAAGTTATCACCTGTCAATTGTTCGACTTGTTGACGCAGACTTAAATTTTCTTGTTCAACCTGACTAAAACTCCAAAGAGCTCTGGTGTTTCTTTTCACTAGATTGCCAAAACTTAATAAACCCTGCTCTACCGGGTTGAGTACAAATTGCAAAGTCTGTCCCACTGGGTTGGGGAAATTCACACCCAGTCCTGTTAGGCGCATGCTAACCAAAACAGTTAACAACAGAAAGAAAACGAGAACCGCAATTCCCGTTATATTCATCCTTTTCCCCACCTAAATTTCCTCCCCGCTCCTTAGCCCTTCTGAAACGCAGCAATTCTCCGTAAAACTTCTGAATTTTCAATCACTTCACCTGTGCCAAGTGCTACACAGGAAAGCGGGTCTTCCGCCAAATGTACCGAAATTCCTGTTTGATCAGCAATTAGTCTGTCCAAGTTGCGTAATAATGAGCCGCCGCCGGCCATCATAATGCCCCGATCCATAATATCGGCTGCCAACTCCGGAGGAGTCTTTTCCAAACAAGATTTTACGGCATCAACAATAGCCATAATCGGTTCCTGTAAAGCTTCCTGAATTTCTTCAGAAGTAATTTCAATTGTTTTTGGTAAACCCGTAAGTAAATCCCGGCCCCGGACCGAATAAGTTACCATTTTCGGTGTTTGATAAGCTGCGCCTATTTTCTCTTTAATATCCTCAGCTGTCCGGTAACCAATCATTAAATTGTAGGTCCGCTTGATATGAGCAACAATAGCTTCATCCATTTCATCACCGGCAACTCTGATCGACCGGCTTGTTACTATTCCTCCCAGGGAGATTACGGCAACTTCGGTTGTTCCCCCGCCAATATCCACAATCATATTTCCCGTCGGTTCGCTTACCGGAAGTCCTGCCCCGACTGCCGCCGCCATCGGTTCTTCTATAATAATCGGATCTTTGGCGCCTGCTGCCATTGCCGCCTCTTTCACCGCCCGTTCCTCAACCGGTGTAACACCGGAGGGGACACTGATTACCACCCGCGGCCTGGTAAAAGGCGACTCGGAACCCAAGGCCCGGGATATAAAATACTTCAACATCTTTTGCGTAACATTAAAATCGGAAATAACCCCATCTTTTAAGGGACGGATTGCCACAATATTACTGGGAGTACGTCCAATCATTTCTTTGGCTTTATCTCCCACAGCTAAAACATTATTCTTACCAACTTCTATTGCGACAACAGAAGGTTCCCGCACTGTAATTCCCTTGCCTTTAACGAAAACAAGCGTATTTGCCGTTCCCAGGTCAATGCCTAAATCCTTATTAAAGAACATCTTTTTTCAACCCCCACCCTTAAACTAATTCATAATTCATAATTCATAATCAAGAAATAATAATATGTCCTGACATTATAATAATTCAAAATCAAATACATTAAAAAATAATTCATAGCACGATTAATCAGTTTAAAATAAGTATTGTACATTTTCCGCTTTCAATTGTACATATTCATTTTCAATTATGCATTATGCATTGTGCATTGTGCATTACTGGATAATTCCTTGTTCCTTCAAACTAATGTAACATTTGTCCCCGACAATAATATGGTCAAGAACCTCAATCCCGAGAAGATGTCCTCCCTCTATAAGCCTCTGCGTCACCTGGATATCTTCCCTGCTGGGAGCAGGGTCCCCACTCGGATGATTATGCAGCAGGATAATGGAATTAGCACTCCGCCGGATCGCTTCTTTAAAACACTCCCGGGGGTGGACTAAAGAAGAATTCAGAGAACCAATCGAGATTGAACTTATTCCTAAAATATGATTTTTTGTAGTTAAACTAACTACCTTGAAATGCTCACGATCGTAGTTGCGCATTTCCTCCATAACCAACTGAACAATATCTTCAGGAGAATTAACCACCGGACGAATCAAGGGATCTGCGGAAACAGACCGTCTGCCTAATTCCACCGCGGCTTTAATTTCAGCTGATTTAGCCTTACCCAGACCGTGCAGCTGTTCTAACTCATGGACAGTTAATTTAGCTAAGCCGGCAATTCCTCCCCCTTCAATCAATAACCGTTCAGCAAAATTCAAAACGTTTTCCCCTTTTATTCCGGTACGCAAAAGAATCGCCAGAATCTCCCGATTTGATAAAGCCTCCGGTCCCATTTGATACAAGCGTTCACGGGGAAATAATTCCCCCGGTAAGTCTTTCAGACGACGGTATTCCATGATCCACCTCACGCAGGGCGATGTTTTCCTGAGATATCCCCCACGTCTTGAGTTTTTCAAAAACGTATTCCATCGGTAAACCAATTACATTTGTCAAAGACCCTGAGTATGATTCCACAAAATCATGTGCCTCTCCCTGAATAGCATAAGCGCCGGCCTTATCCATAGGTTCCCCGGTAGAAACATAAGTTTTGATTTGATCTTCCGAAAGCTTGTGAAAATTCACCGCAGTTTCAACTACTGCCAGTTCTCTTTCCCCGTTCAGGCGGATGATTGCGACCCCGGTCAGAACCAGATGTTGCCTGCCACTGAGCAATTGCAGCATTTCCCGGGCTTCCGCCGGTGTCTTCGGTTTCCCTAAAATCAGGCGTTCCAATACAACCATTGTATCTGCACCCAAAACAAGATCTTCCGGTTTGCCGCCAAGCTTCCGCCATTTGGCCACCCCTGCCAAAGCCTTTCGTTCAGCCAATAACTTAACCCCTTCTCTCGGGTCAATATCCTGATCCAAGGTTTCCGAAACACTCACTTCAATTACTTCCGGCCGGAAACCCCAATTACGCAGCAACATCAGCCGCCGGGCCGAAGCAGAAGCCAGTACGAGCATATTCTACCACTTCCTAGATAAATAATAGCCGCCCAGAGCACCCAATAAGGTAGCGGCAGTAATATTTAAGCGAAACCCAAAAGAAAGAGATAAAAAAAAGAAATCCAGATATGTATGGGAAGGTACATCAATAACCGCAGGCCGCAGAAACGGGCTGAGTATTCCGTATTTTTCCAGACCGAACCCTACTAAGGTCCCAATTGCCGCCCCAATCAGTATTAAGATAATTATTCTTCCGGTCCCGGATGATTTTCGGCCCAAATCCAAGTTTCAGACCCTCCTTATATCCATACAAAGGCAGCCAGAGCCTTATGCGCTGGCTGAGTTAATATTTAAAGTTTAGCACCATCCAACCTAATAAGCAAGGTCAACAAGCTGCCCGTTTAACTCTTCTTCAAATTTCCCTTGCCAATACATACATAGAGGGAATCCAATAAGGCCTGCGCACTCGCTCTCAAAATATTGGAAGACACTCCAATGGTCCCCCACTGATCATTTCCCAGCCGTGTTTCCACAATAACCCTAACCACAGCCTCAGTGCCACTGGACTCGTCAAGCACCCTAACCTTGTAATCTACAAGTTCACTTTTCTCAATTGCGGGAAAGAAGGGACTCAAAGCTTGTCTTAGGGCCTGATCAAGGGCATTTACCGGTCCGCAGCCCTCTGAAGCTATATGGACTGTTTCCTTATTAACTTGCAGCTTGACCACTGCTACAGAATCAAGATCTCCCCGCAAAGGATCACTCCAGACATGATAATCCAATAATTGAAAAGGCGGTACAAATTGACCCAAAACCTTTAATAAAAGTAAATCTAAACTGCCCTCAGCTGTTTCAAACTGAAATCCTTGATTTTCCAGGCCTTTAATCTTAACCATGGCTTCTTCCACCCGCGGATCATCCTTAAGAATGTCAGGTCGGTAATGCTGCATTCTTTCCCAGATATTAGCTTTCCCGGCCTGGTCCGAAATCAGAATCCGGCCTGTATTTCCAACCAGGCTGGGAACAATGTGTTCAAACGATCTTCTGGTTTTCAGAACACCGTCAACATGCATCCCGGCCTTATGGGCAAAAGCACTCCTGCCGACAAAAGGTTGTTTCTCATCAAAAGGAAAATTGGCTAATTCCGCAACATAATGAGACAAATGGGTAAGCTGGGGAATAACAGAGGTATCCATGACCTGGTAGCCAAGTTTGAGTTGCAGCAAAGGGATAAGCGTACTTAAATTCGCATTCCCGCAACGTTCCCCAAATCCGTTCCAAGCTCCCTGAATCTGGGTAACACCGGCCTCAATCGCCGCTAAACTGTTAGCCACAGCCAAACCGCTGTCATTATGGGCATGTATTCCCAGTTCTTTCGGGGACAAGTGCCTTGTTACATCACGTACTCCCCGGGTCACATCCGGAGGCAGTACCCCTCCGTTCGTATCACAGAGAATAATAACAGATGCCCCGCCTTCCATAGCAGCTTCAACACAGCTTAAGGCGTAGACAGGGTCCTCCAGCCAGCCATCAAAAAAATGCTCGGCATCAAAGAATACTTCGCGGCCTTTGCTTACCAGATACTCCACAGATTCTCTGATTAAACGAATATTTTCTCCCAAACTGGTCCGTAAGACATCACTGACATGTAAATTCCAGGTCTTCCCGAATATTGTTACTACAGGGGCTTTTGCCGCCAGCAAATTAGCCAGGATATCACTTTGTTCAGGGGATTCATTAACCCGGCAAGTACTGCCGAAAGCAGCAATTTTAGTCTTGTTAAGCTGCAAACTAGCTGCCAGCCTGAAAAACTCTTCATCACGGGGGTTTGCCCCCGGCCAGCCTGCTTCAATGAACGGCATTTTAATTTCCGCCATTTTTTGAACATAAAATATTTTGTCTTTAACTGAAAAATGAACTCCTTCTCCCTGGGCCCCATCACGCAAGGTTGTATCGTAGACAATAATCTTCCGCTTGCGATTAACTGCCTCTATTCTCATTCTATCCTCTCCAGAATCTATTATTAGTCCCTACAAATCATAGTATTAAAAAACCCGCAAGCTGTTCTCAAAGAACTCACGGGCGTTTCCATTATTATAAAGCACATTATTAAATTTTCCACTTGAGTCCCCCGGTAAACCTAAATAGAACTGGTTGTCATTGCTTACCGGATCTCAGGTTAAAAGTTAATACTTCCAGATTTACTGTTAAATCAACATTTCGAAGTTCTATTTCCGGCGGAACATTCAGGACTACAGGCGCAAAGTTTAAAATTGCCTGAACTCCTGCCTTAATAAGCAATGTGGCAATATCTTGAGCCACTTCAGAAGAAACAGTAATAATCCCTATTTGCGTTTGATTTTTTCGGACAATTTCTTCTAAATGCTCAACAGGCATAACTTCAATTCCATTAACCAATGTCCCAATTTTTAGAGGATCATTATCAAAAATACTCGTAATATTAAAGCCGCGTTCCCTGAAGCCTTTATACATGCTTAAAGCTAACCCCAGATTTCCGAGACCGACTAAAGTTACGTTCCATTCTTCACCAAGACCCAAAATCTTAAAGATATGCCTGCTTAGGTCTTTAACATTGTAACCAACGCCCCTTGTCCCGAACTCGCCAAAATAAGCTAAGTCCTTCCGCACCTGGGCAGGGCTGACGCCAACTCCTTCAGCTACCTCTCCTGAAGAAATAGTAATAATCCCCTTGCGGTCTACTTCCGTCAAGTAACGAGAATAAACAGATAGTCTTACAATCGTTGCTTCAGGAATCTTTAGCGTCTTCAACAAAACCCCTCATTTCATAGCAAAAATACTCATTATTAGAGTTTATTATATC
>DATMXV010000089.1:0-7814 GCA_035561335.1 Desulfitobacteriaceae bacterium | reverse complement strand
GTATTTATTGAACGGATTCGGGGACGGAATATTTTAAAGGAGAAACATTTAAGATTAATATTTTAGCATAATTATGATAGAATTATGCTAATTCGGTTAAGGGAGTGATAGTATGCCGCAAATTAGACCCGTATCTGATTTGAGAAATAATTTTGCTGATATTTCAAGAATTGTTCACGAAACCTCGGAACCGGTATTCCTTACTAAAAATGGTTATGGCGATATGGTTGTTATGAGTATGGAAGCTTATGAACGTCATCTATTTAAAGTGAAGTATATTTCAAATTAAAGGAAGCTGAATTAGAGGCTAGAACAACGGATAAGCGATATTCCCATAAAGAGGTGTTTGATGAATTAAGATCAAAGTTCTGCCCACCTTCAATAGGGTCAAAGCGATAACTGAAATACCTGTTATATATATCCCTGTAATACCACTGCCGCCAATGTTCACCATAATATACAAAAGATAAAAAATCACCATTATCACTTTGACGCCCTTGATTATAATAATAGATTACGGTATCATTAATATTAGTCATCAATGCTGGAAACAACTTCGTTGCAAGAAGTATCTTTCAACAAAGTTTGAACCCTTAATACTGACACAAAGATTTTTCTGAGTGAAAGGCACAAGCAAATAATTATTGGTCTGTGTAGATTTGCGCCTTTTACGGGCGCATTTTTAGTTTGGATACAAGGAGTGATGAACATGGAAACAAGAGTTGCCATCATCGGCATCATCGTGGAAGACAACGATTCGGTTGAAAAATTAAACAATATTCTGCATGAATACAGGCAATACATCTTCGGCAGGATGGGGATCCCCTACCGTTCCCGGAAAATCAACGTCATCAGCATCGCTGTGGATGCGCCGCAGGATACAATCAGCGCCTTGTCGGGCAAAATCGGAAAATTGGCCGGAATCAGTGCCAAAACGGCCTATTCCAATGTGTGTACCAAACATGAAGACGATCATGAAAACATTAATTGACAGGCTCGAAAAAAAGCAAATGCTGGCCCGCGAGGAATTCGCGGCGCTGCTGGAAGGCCGGACCGGAGAAACGGCAGATTACCTGTTTGAGCGTGCGCTTGCGGGCAGGCATAGCGTGTATGATTATGACGTGTATATGCGCGGCCTGATTGAATTCACAAATTATTGCCAAAACGACTGCTATTACTGCGGTATCCGGAAAAGCAACCGCAACGCGGACCGGTACCGGCTGAGCAAAGAACAGATCCTTGCCTGCTGTGAAGCCGGATATAGCCTCGGCTTCCGCACATTTGTTTTACAGGGCGGTGAAGATCCCTATTACACGGATGAAAAAATCTCCGGGATCGTGCGGGTCATCAAGAAAAACCATCCGGACTGCGCGGTAACGCTTTCCATCGGAGAAAAAAGCTATGACAGCTACAAAGCGTATTTTGACGCCGGCGCGGACCGGTATCTGTTGCGTCACGAAACGGCGAACAGCGAGCATTACGCCAGGCTTCATCCGGAAAGCCTGGCGCTTGAAAATCGCAAGCAGTGCTTGTTCAACCTCAAGGAAATCGGCTATCAGGTCGGCTGCGGATTTATGGTCGGCTCGCCTTATCAGACAAACGACTGCCTCATTGACGATTTGCTTTTTATAAAGGAACTCAACCCGCATATGGTAGGCATCGGTCCGTTTATTCCGCATAAGGAAACGCCTTTTGCGGGCCAACCGCCAGGGACCTTGGAATTGACCTTGTTCCTGCTTGGAATCATCCGCCTGATGCTGCCCAATGTATTGCTTCCCGCTACCACAGCGCTCGGAACGATCCATCCGCAGGGGCGGGAAAAGGGCATTTTGGCAGGAGCCAATGTCATTATGCCTAATCTTTCTCCTGTGGATGTCCGGAAAAAATATCTGCTTTACGATAATAAGATCTGTACGGGAGACGAGGCGGCAGAATGCCGCAGGTGCATACAGCGCCGTATTGAAGGCACAGGACATCATCTGGTTGTTTCAAGGGGCGATTATAGAGATATGGAAGCAACAAACTGACGGGGAAGAATATCTGACCCAAAAGAAAGGAAGATCACCATGTATAACCCAAAATCATTAAAGGCCGGGGAATTCATCGACCACGAGGAAGTGTTGGAAACCCTTGCATATGCCGAAAAAAACAAAAATAACGCGGCCCTGATCGATGCGATCATCGAAAAAGCCAGGCAGCGCAAAGGACTCACGCACAGGGAGGCGGCAGTCCTTCTGGATTGCGGGATCGAAGAAAAAAACCAGGAGTTGTACGCCTTGGCCGAGCAGATCAAAAAGGATTTTTACGGCAACCGCATTGTGATGTTTGCGCCGCTTTACCTGTCAAATTACTGTGTGAACGGCTGCCTCTACTGTCCGTACCATCTGAAAAACAAGCATATCACAAGGAAGAAACTGACGCAGGATGATATTGTGCGCGAGGTCATGGCCTTGCAGGATATGGGGCATAAACGCCTGGCGCTGGAAGCGGGCGAAGACCCTGTCCATAATCCGCTCGAATACATTTTGGAATGCATCGGCACGATCTACAGTATCAAGTCTAAAAACGGCGCAATCCGGCGGGTAAATATAAACATTGCGGCTACTACGGTGGAAAATTATCAAAAATTAAAAGACGCCGGGATTGGCACCTATATCCTGTTTCAGGAAACATACCATCAGAAAAGCTACGAAAGGCTGCATCCGACCGGGCCGAAACATGATTACGCCTACCATACCGAGGCCATGGACCGTGCGATGGAAGGCGGCATAGACGACGTCGGTTTGGGTGTTTTGTTCGGCCTGGAACTCTACCGCTACGAATTTACCGCGCTTTTGATGCATGCGGAGCATCTGGAGACTGTCCACGGGATCGGCCCGCATACGATCAGCGTGCCCAGGATCAAGCCTGCGGACGATATCGAACCGGATGTTTTCGCCAATGGTATCGACGACGATGTTTTCGCGAAAATAGTCGCCTGTCTCCGGGTTTCCGTCCCCTACACCGGCATGATTATTTCCACAAGAGAAAGCAGAGCGTGCCGCGAAAGAGTAATTCATTTAGGGATATCGCAGCTCAGCGGGGCTTCGAGAACCAGCGTCGGCGGATACTGCGAACCGGAGCCGGAGGAGGAAAAATCGGAACAGTTCGATGTGAGCGATAAAAGAACATTGGACGAGGTTATGAAATGGTTGATGGAACTGGGATATATCCCAAGCTTTTGCACGGCCTGCTATCGTGAGGGCAGGACGGGCGACCGGTTTATGAGTCTGTGTAAAAGCGGGCAAATCCAGAATTGCTGTCATCCGAATGCGCTGATGACGCTGCAGGAGTATCTGGAGGATTACGCCTCGCCGGATACGAGAAGACTCGGGGAAACTTTGATTCAATCCGAAACCGCCCGTATTCCGGGAGAAAAAGTAAGGGGCATCGTCCGGAATAACCTTATCAATATTAAAAACGGAGAAAGAGATTTCAGATTGTAGGAGAAAAAAATGGGACTTAATGAAACGCCGGCTGCAGACCGCGTCCATATCGGATTTTTCGGCAAAAGAAATGCGGGGAAATCAAGTGTGGTCAATGCCGTAACCGGACAGGACCTGGCGGTCGTGTCCGCTATCAAAGGGACGACGACTGATCCCGTTTATAAAGCGATGGAGCTTTTACCCCTGGGGCCGGTCATGATCGTCGATACGCCTGGAATCGACGACGAGGGGGCGCTGGGCGAGCTGCGCATTCGCAAAGCCGGACAGGTGCTGAACAAGACCGATGTCGCGGTCCTGGTTGTGGATGCAGCCTGCGGCAAAACGGAAGCGGACAACGAGCTGATCGGACTGTTTGAAAAAAAGAAGATCAACTATATCATCGCCTACAATAAATGCGACCTCCTGGCGGACAAAACGGACGCCAAAAGCAACGAAATATTTGTCAGCGCGACGGAAAAGATCAACATCGAAGCGTTAAAGGAGAAGATCGCCTCGCTTGCGGCGACCGGGGAACCCAAGCTTAAGATCGTAGGAGATTTGCTCAGCCCCGCCGATTTTGTCGTGCTGGTCACGCCCATCGACAAAGCGGCGCCCAAGGGCAGGCTGATTCTGCCGCAGCAGCAGACCATTCGCGATATCCTGGAGGCGGATGCAACCGCAATCGTGGTGAAGGAGTTTGAACTGCGCGAAACGCTTGCAAGCCTGGGTAAAAAACCGAAATTAGTCATCACTGACAGCCAGGTTTTTGCGAAGGTTTCGGCCGATACCCCTAAAAGCATATTGCTGACCTCCTTTTCCATATTGTTCGCCCGTTATAAAGGCCTTTTAGAGGCTGCCGTGAAAGGCGCGGCAGCGCTGGAAAAGCTTTGCGACGGGGATGCGGTGCTGATTTCGGAAGGTTGTACGCATCACCGGCAGTGCGACGATATCGGAAGTGTGAAGCTGCCAAGATGGATCAAAAATTATACGGGAAAGCGGCTGGATTTTGAGTTTACGGCCGGCGCAGAATTTCCTGATGATTTGTCAAGGTATAAACTGGTCGTGCATTGCGGCGGATGCATGTTGAATGAGCGGGAAATAAAATACCGCCGGAAATGCGCCCTCGACCAAAATGTGCCGATTACCAACTACGGAATCCTCATCGCCTACATGCAGGGGATCTTAAGGCGCAGCCTGGAAGTGTTTCCGCATATTTTAGCTGAAATGGAGATGTAACGGCATGCGTATCGAAAAAGATAAGCTTGGGGAAATGCCGCTTGCGGACGAAACGCTGTACGGCATCCAAAGCGCGCGGGCGAAGGATAATTTTGCCCTGGACTATAAAAAGACGAATCCGCGCCTCATTTATGCGATTGTTAAGGTCAAAAAAGCGGCGGCCCTGACCTATGACAAGCTGGGCATCGGGAAAGAGGGCGTGTATCCGGCTATCGTTTATGCCTGCGATAAAATTCTCTCCGGCGAGGCGGACGATCAGTTTATCACGGACGCTTTGCAGGGCGGGGCGGGCACTTCGACCCATATGAACGTCAATGAAGTGATCGCCAACCTGGCTTTGCGGAAAACCGGCCGCAATTGCGGGCAATATGAAATAATTCATCCGCTTGATGATGTGAACCGCGGCCAATCCACTAATGACGTCTATCCGACGGCCTTACGCATAGCGGCTATCGAACTGCTGCGGGAGTTAAGCGCAGGCTGCGCCAAGCTGCAACAGGCCTTGCAGGAAAAAGAAAACGAATTTGACGATATCAAAAAATTGGGACGAACGGAACTCATGGACGCCATGCCAATTACGCTGGGCACCGAATTCGGGGCTTACGCCCAGGCGCTTGCCCGGGACAGGTGGCGGCTCTACAAGGTCGAGGAGCGGCTGAGACAGGTGAACATCGGCGGCATGGCGGTAGGTATGCCGGACAAGGCCGGGAGGAAATACCGTTTCGGCGTCATTGAGGAATTGCGCGAGCTAACGGGCATCGGGCTTGCCGCGGCGGAGTATCCGATAGACATTACCCAAAACAACGATGTTTTTGTGGAGGTCTCGGGCTTATTAAAAGCGCTTGCGGTCAATCTCGCTAAAATATCCAATGATTTGCGTTTGATGAATTCGGGTCCTCACGGAGGCCTCGGAGAAATCAAGCTGGCCGCCATGCAGGCGGGAAGCACTATTATGCCGGGCAAGGTCAACCCCGTTATCCCCGAAATGGTGATGCAGGCGGCCATGAAGGTGATGGCCAACGACTATGCCCTGACAACCGCAGCCTGCCACGGAGAGTTTGAGTTAAACTCCTTCCTGCCCTTAATAGCGGATTGCCTGCTCGAAAGCCTGGCGCTTCTTGACCGGGCGGTTACGCTGTTCCGGACAAAATGTGTGGATCTGATCGTGCCTGACCGGAAAAGGTGCGGGGAATTGCTTGAAAATTCCTATGCCTTCGCCGCTGCCTATACCTCTGTTCTGGGGTACGATAAGGTTAGCCAAATCATCGAAGAAAATAGCGGCAACCCCGTGAATATAAAAAACGCTCTTGAATTTTGCATTCAACCGGCCGGACAAAAGGATACTGACTAGAAAATCAATTGATTCCTAGCAGCACTTAAAGAAGCTTTCAGCCTGACTCCTTTGACCAGTGCCTGTTCGTATTTCTGCAATCGCAAGCGGGATAAGATTGAGATTTTGCAGTGGGAGCACAATGATTCTGGCTGTACTATAGGCGGGATGGCTTGGCACTAAAACAAGGAATTTTCAGGGTGCGAAGATCCCGGCTTTCCAGTATAATATATTTAATAATCATCAATAGGATAAGACAAATGACTACTTAAAAGGCTACTACCTGCAAGCAGGCGTAGCCTTATTTCTTAAAACAGTGAAGTGATTAAGAAAATGAAGTTTGATGTCAAAAAATTGATCGCAAATGTATTTGGGACAGCAATAATTACAACAGCCGTAGCTATTTGGTTGAACAACCGGTTCGGGATTCCCTGCTGGATTCCATTTGTAACGGTTATCGTTCCCACCCTGCTTTTCCTTAACACATTGCCTCTTGGCTTAATCTCGTTAATAATAAACACAATTTTCCTGGCAGCCTTGTTGTTGGTGGTATTTCTGAATAATCTGTTCGGAATTTCGTATTGGATCCTGTTACCTGTAGTGGGCTGGCCGGCTTTTTGTTTTTGTCAGTATATATCTATAATTTCTATATATACGCTGCATGAATGGATAGGACAGAAAGTAAAATGGTACAGAAATATTGGCGATATATTTGAAGAGAACTTTAATCTTTTTATATTTTTATTAATTTTCTTAATAACTGTAATCGCAACTATCCTGGCAAAGACTAAGTTTGACATTTCTTATTGGGTTTGTCCTGTAATCGTCTTAATTATTTTGATCCATGCCTCAATAATACAAGCGGTACTGCCATGGGCCCGTTCAGTGTATTGGGCAGGTGTATATTATCTGACACCTCTTTATGTACTGGCCCTTGTTATCTATGGACATTTTTATTTTTCATTATGGTTCATACCCTTAATAGCTATTGGAATAACATATCTTGTACTTTTTCTGCTTAGTGAAGGGTTCTAGGCAACATATAACAACTATCCAAGGGAGGAGAAGCATATGTCTCAGAGAGGGCTTATCTTGGGTGCGGCTATCCTATTTGGTTTTTTTGCGACAGAAAATATGGCGGCGGATCATTGGTGGATACATATAGTTGTTATTGTCATAGCGTTAGTCGGGGCCATACTGACTATTATTGACAACCTGAATACAGTGAAGAGGAAAAAGTTTCCGGGGAAGTTACTGACAGGGTTGACTTTAAATGCTACAGCTATTTTCTTAACCATAATGTATTGGGTTATTTTGGAACCGGCAGAAGGTAAAGTCATAAGATACAGCAGTGAAAAAGCATGGATGTCTGCGTACCACGCGGAGAAGGCGGCAATGGAAGGCATGTGGTGGCCACTGATCATTTTGCTTGTTATACTCGTTGCATTATGCCTGTTTATATGGGTTATTCCAAATAAACGCAATAGGTAAGCATCTATCTGTTTTTTCTGTCAAAATTCGAGTTATAAATAGTAATTTTTAATAGTTACATTTTTATTGTAAAATAGTACATAATTTGATTTAACCCACTAAGGAGAAAGAGAAAGTGACAAACAGAAAACGGCTTTTTTTATCATATTGTTGGGCAGATAAAGATATTGCGGATTATGTTGATGACTATTGTTCCAAACAAAACATCCCAATTATTCGTGATATTAGAGACGTTGAAAAATGGGAAAGCATTAAACTTTACATGAGAAAAATCCGAAACTGTGATTATGCTA
>DATMXV010000088.1:0-10048 GCA_035561335.1 Desulfitobacteriaceae bacterium | reverse complement strand
GTATTGCAGATTGATGATTAGGTTGGTTATCCTACTCCGGGAGATTCAAATGTACGTTCACCGTGCTCCAGAGCTGAAAATAACACCCTCCGGAAGATACCAGTGTACGTTCACCATCGCTGCGGAGCTGCTCACTCCACTGCGCAGCTAAAGTGCCAAAACCTTTGGGATAGTCTGCATGTAAACCAACGGCACTTCTTAACGCTGCTCCGTTTCGTTCGCTTAACGCTCCTCCGCGAAAATGGTTCTCTTTACACTTGTATCTCCCTCTGTCAACTTTCATTTTTTGCCGGTGCTTAAGAAAGCATGGGGGGCACATTCGACACTTGGCACGTCCTGTGCCGTCGTCTGTTCTGAATTAAGCAAATTTCACTAAATGCTTACTAAACAACAATGCATTTTTCTTGCGTTGAGAGTTAGATTAGAAAACGGAAGGAACGAAACGGAAGCGGGGTATTATGATGCCGGGTTTGTATGTGCATGTACCCTTTTGTCTGAAAAAATGTGATTATTGTGCTTTCTTTTCTCAGCCGCTGAGCGAGGATAAGGAGCTGATTGAAAATGAGGAAGCAGATACAGATCAAGAGGCTTTGCTCAAGGTTTATCTGAATGGCTTAGAAGAAGAAATAAAGCGGCGTCAAAAGGATGCTCCGTTAGGAGTATCTTCTCTGTTTATTGGAGGAGGGACTCCTACGGCTTTGGGGATTAAGGATTTAAAACGTTTGCTGGAGATGTTGAAGCAAGGTTTTTTGTTTGAATCCGGTGCGGAGGCTACGGTAGAAGGTAATCCGGGAACCCTGACTGAGGAAAAGCTTGAACTCCTGAGAAGTTTCGGGATTAATCGTTTTTCTCTTGGTGTTCAGTCTTTAAGTAATAAGCTGTTAAAGGAAATTGGCCGTATTCATACAGCTGAACAGGTTAGAGAGAGTATTCAGCTTATCCGGAATGCAGGGTTTGCTAATCTTAATCTGGACTTAATGTTTGGTCTGCCCTGCCAAAGTCTGGCGGAGTGGCAGGAAACTCTGGAACAGGCTTTGGAATTTAGTCCGGAACATTTATCATTATATGGCTTAATGGTTGAAGAAGGAACACCATTGGCCGGACGGCTTGAGTCTGAGGAAACAGGAAAAATTCTGCTGCCTGATGATGATTTACAGGCAGAAATGTACAGATGGGCAATAACACGTTTGGAAGCTGCAGCGTATATTCATTATGAGACTTCTAATTTTGCCTGTCCGGGATTTGAATGTAAACATAATTTAAATTATTGGAATGGGGAAGACTATCTGGGAATTGGTCCGGGTGCTGTTTCCTGCCTGCAAGGGTTACGCTGGAAAAACGTTGAGGATATCCGGGCTTATGAATACCGCTTGGCAAAAGGGCAGGAACCGGGTGAGGAAAGAGAACGGGAAATCTTGTCGTTAAAGATCAGGATGACGGAACGGGTTATTTTAGGGCTAAGGTTGACTAAGGGAGTGGACCTCCTTGCTTTCCGGCAGGATTTTGGAATGGATGTCAGAGATGTTTACAAAGAAGTTTTAAAAAAACATCAAAAAACAGGGACGCTTTATATCAAAGAGGACCATTTATGCTTAAATCAGGAGTATAGTTTTTTAGCTAATTTTGTTTTACAAGATTTTGTCTAATCTATCTTGACAAAGAGAAAAGGGCATGGTAATGTGAATTTAGCACTCATCTAATGAGAGTGCTAACAAGATTCCGTCAAGCCCCGGATTTATTAATTTTAAAGAAAGGCAAGAGCTAATATGCAAATGGATGAACGCAAAAAGAGGATTCTTCGCGCGATTATTCAGGATTATATTGTTACGGCAGAACCTATCGGTTCCCGAACAATTGCCCGGAAATTTGATCTCGGAATTTCTCCGGCGACGATCCGAAATGAAATGTCGGACCTGGAGGTGTTGGGATTAATTGAACAGCCTCATACTTCCGCCGGGCGAATTCCATCTGATGCCGGTTATCGCTACTATGTCGATTGCCTGATGGAGGGGATCGAACTGAGCAAGGAAGAAAAGGCTGTCATTGAACAAGAGACAGCTAAACGAATTAGTGAGATCCAGCAGGTTATTGTCCATACAAGTAAACTCCTTTCCCAATTAACCAGTCTGACCAGCATTGTCTTAGGCCCGCTTCAAGGGAAAAGTACTTTTGGGCAAATACACTTTTTACCATACCAGCAGGGACAGGCCATTATGGTTGTTGTCAAGGAAAACGGGGTTGTGGAAAATCATATTGTTGATATCGGTCAGGAGGTCACTGCTGAGGAGTTACAGCGGGTTGCTGCCGTCTTGAATGAAAAAATGCGGGGACAATCCCTTAAGAAAGTAAAAAAAGGGCTTTTACACGAGATTTACAGAGAATTGACCAGACAGCGTCATTTGATTGACAAGTCCCTGGAAATGTTGGCTGTTATTTTGGATAGCTGTGAAGAAAAAGAGCAAGTTTATCTTGGCGGCAGGTTGAATATGCTTAATCAACCTGAATTTAAAGATTTAAGAAAAGTCAAAAAACTATTTAAGTTTTTTGAGGAAGATCAAAGTCTAAAAAAATTGCTGCAGCCAAATCACGAAGGGTTAAATATTACTATTGGTGGAGAAAATATTTTTGAGGAGTTTCATGATTGCAGTGTAATATCAGCTACTTACCGGATTGACGATAATTCAATCGGTGTTGTTGGAGTCCTGGGGCCTACGCGGATGAATTATTCTAAAGCGATAGCGATAGTAGATTTTATGACGCGAAGTATGAGTGAGAATCTGACCCGCGGAACAAAACGCTAGGGTTGTTGGATATTTTAAAAAAGATTAATGGAAATTGGGTGATTAGTAAATGAAGTCTCCAGAGACTGATGATATTATGAAAAAGAAAAACGACGTAACCGAAGATAATCAGGTCCAGGCAAAGCAAAGTGAGCAGACTGAAGGCCTGGATGATAGTAATGATCTTACTCTGGAAGAAAAAGTGGCCAAATCAGAGAGCGATCTTGAGGCGGCTAAAACCCAGGTTGCCGAATATTACGCACGTCTGCAGAGGCTGCAGGCTGAATTTGACAATTACCGCAAACGGACGCTTAAGGAAAAGGAAGAGATCAGTAAATATGCCTCAGAAAGACTTGTAAGTGCAATCTTGCCGGTACTTGATAATTTTGAGAGGGCGATTGGTTCAGCGCACACAAGCCAGGATGTAACTGCCTATGCTCAGGGGGTAGAAATGATTTTCCGGCAACTGCATGATATCTTAGCAAAAGAAGGACTTGCGGTAATAGAAGCATTAGGCCAGGCTTTTGACCCTAATATCCATGAGGCAATTCTTACTGTTGAATCAGAGGAATATTCTGAAAATACCGTTGTTGAAGAAGTACAAAAGGGTTATTACCTTAAGGACAGGGTATTGCGCCCCAGCATGGTCAAAGTATCCTGTTAAGTAAAAAAGGGAGGTAGAAATTTCATGGCAAAAGTAATTGGTATTGACCTTGGAACAACAAATTCCTGCGTAGCAGTTATGGAAGGCGGAGAAGCCGTTGTAATACCTAATGCGGAGGGAAATCGCACAACCCCCTCAGTAGTTGGATTTTCGAAAACAGGTGAACGTTTAGTCGGCCAGGTTGCCAAGCGTCAGGCAGTTTCCAATCCTGACAGAACAGTCAGTTCAATCAAACGCCATATGGGCAGCGATTATAGAGTGAAAATTGAAGATAAGAATTATTCACCCCAGGAAATTTCCGCAGCTGTTTTACAAAAGCTGAAAACAGATGCTGAAGCATATCTTGGCCAAACTGTGACCCAGGCAGTAATTACTGTTCCGGCCTATTTTACTGATGCTCAAAGACAGGCCACAAAAGATGCCGGGGCGATTGCAGGGTTAGAGGTACTGCGGATTATTAACGAACCTACGGCAGCCGCTTTGGCTTATGGCCTGGATAAACAGGAAGATCAGACAGTCCTTGTCTTTGACCTTGGCGGAGGGACATTCGACGTCTCTATCCTGGAATTAAGTCAGGGAATGGTTGAAGTAAAAGCAACAAGCGGCAACAATCTTTTGGGCGGCGATGACTTTGACCAGAGGATTATCGATTATATGGCAACTGAGTTCAAGAAGAGCCACGGAGTGGATCTTTCCAAGGATAAAGTAGCTGTACAGCGGCTTAAGGAAGCTGCCGAAAAAGCTAAAATTGAATTATCGGGTGTTACTTCTTCAAATATTAACCTGCCCTTTATCACCATGACTGCAGACGGCCCGCAACATCTTGATATGAATATTACCAGGGCAAAATTTGATGAATTAACGGCTGACCTGGTAGAAGCAACTATTGGACCAACCCGCCAGGCTTTACAAGATGCTAAACTTACCTTTAATGATATTAGAGAAGTTATTTTGGTCGGCGGTTCAACCAGGACTCCTTCAGTGCAGGAAGCAATCCGTAAACTTAGCGGGAAGGAACCTCATAAAGGGGTAAATCCCGATGAAGTTGTTGCCTTGGGCGCCGCTATTCAGGGCGGAGTTTTAGGCGGTGATGTAAAAGATATCATTCTGGTTGATGTAACTCCGCTGTCCTTGGGAATTGAGACTTTAGGCGGAGTATTTACCAGGATTATTGACCGCAATACCACAGTGCCGACAACCAAATCTCAAATATTCTCGACGGCGGCCGACAGCCAAACCTCGGTGGATATTCACGTTTTACAAGGTGAACGGGAAATGGCTGCCTATAATAAAACATTAGGGCAATTCCAGTTGAGCGGTATCCCGCCTGCTCCCAGGGGGATTCCGCAAATCGAAGTAAAATTTGATATTGATGCCAACGGAATCGTCCATGTATCTGCAAAAGATATGGCCACAGGTAATGAACAAAAAGTAACAATTACCTCTTCAACCGGACTTTCCAAAGATGAAATAGAAAAGATGCGTAAGGATGCTGAATCCCATGCTGAAGAGGACCGCAAACACAAGGAAAAGATTGATATTAAAAATTCAGCTGATTCTTTAGTTTACCAAACCGAAAAGGCTCTTAAGGACTTTGAAGGCAAAGGTGATTCTTCCGAAGTAGCGGCTATTAAAAAGGCAGTGGAAGAATTAAAGGCTGTAGCTGACAGTGACGATCTGAATGCCATTAAGGCAAAATCAGAAGAGGTTACAAAAGTACTTTATCCGTTTATTGAAAAAATGTATAAACAACAGGCTGCCGAAACCCCTCAGGCCCAACCGGATGAAAATCAGGGAATGAAGGATGACAATGTGGTAGATGCGGAATATACTGAAGTAGATAAGGATAAAGATAAGTAAATGGAAATTAAACGGGAGTTAGAAGACGGAATCGCGAGATGTAGATTTTCGATTAATCAAGGATTAAAGATCTGACGAAATAACAAGTAACTCCTGCCGATTCTGACTACTGAATTCTGAATAGCTGAATACCTGAATCTATTGGGTGCAGGGGGTAGTCCCTTGTGCCCGCTCTTTTTGAGACTGAATGCTCGGACTAATGAGATAACCAGGAGGTTACCAGGAGGGAATAAGGGAATAATGAAGCGTGATTACTACGAGGTTCTTGAGGTCGAACGCTCTGCAAGTGATTCGGAAATAAAACAAGCTTACCGGAAGTTGGCACGAAAATATCATCCTGATGTTAACCCGGGGAATAAGGAAGCAGAAATTAAATTCAAAGAAGCAACAGAGGCATATGATGTCTTAAGTGACCCTGATAAGAAGGCCCGTTACGATCAGTTTGGTCATTCAGGTATGGATCAGGCCGGCGGGGGGTTTGGTGATTTCAGTGGTTTTGGCGGCTTTGGAGATATATTTGATGCTTTTTTTGGCGGGGGAGGTCAGAGGCGTAACGGTCCAATAAGAGGGGCTGATTTGCGTTATGATTTAACTATAACCTTTGAAGAAGCGGCTTTTGGCACAGAAAAGGAAATCCAAATTCCCAAACACGAAACCTGCAGCGACTGTCAAGGTTCAGGGGCAGCGGCCGGAACTCATCCTACTACCTGTTCCCAATGTCAAGGTACCGGACAAATTAAAGTTGTGCAACGTACTCCTTTTGGGCAGATTCAAACTGCAAGAACATGCCCGGGTTGTCACGGAGAGGGCAAAAAAATCCAGACGCCATGTAAAACGTGTAATGGACAAGGTAAAGTCCGGCGGGTTAAAACCATAAAAATAAATATCCCTGCCGGCGCCGAAGAAGCCCTGCAACTGCGCAGTACAGGAGACGGAGAGGCCGGAGACAGGGGCGGCCCCTCAGGGGATTTATATATTGTTATTCATATTAAAGCACATAAATTTTTTGAACGGACTGGCAATGATGTTTATTGCGAGATTCCGATCACCTTTGTCCAAGCTGCTTTAGGAGCCGAGATTGAGGTTCCGACCTTGGATGGTAATGTAAAAATGAAAGTTCCCGAAGGAACTCAGACATCTACTGTTTTCCGTCTTAAAGGGCATGGTATTCATTATCGTCGCGGAAACGGGCGTGGGGATCAGCATGTCCGGGTAGTTGTTTCTACTCCTACTAAACTAAATGAGAAACAAAAACAGATTTTAAGGGAATTTGGCGAGTCTGCCACAGAACATCAGCAGATGGGTAAAAAGTCTTTATTTGACAAGTTTAAGGAAAACCTGCGTGATGCCATGGGATAGAAGGTGCATAAAGCAATGAACTGGCGTGAAGTAGCGGTAACCGTTTCCGCGGAGGCTGAGGAAACTGTTGCCGATCTTTTTTACCAACTTGGCTGTACAGGTGTAAATATCGAGGATTCCCGGATACTGCAAGCATATATTAAGTCCGGGTCCTGGGATTATCATGATTTCGGTGAAGTAGACCTGACAGGAACTGTGGTTATAAAAGGATATTTTGCTGCTGATGAAGAACTTAGGGATAAATTGGACCGCTTGGACCGGGAGCTTAATAAACTCGCAGAAATTTTCCCAAACTGGCGGTTTTTTGTAAAAGGAATAACTCTCCGGGAAGAGGATTGGGCAACCGCCTGGAAAAAATATTTTAAACCTGTCCGTGTAGGGCGGCGGCTTGTAATCAAACCAAGTTGGGAACAGCTGGTTCCTTTACCCGCAGATATTGTATTGGAGATAGATCCCGGCATGGCTTTCGGCACAGGGACTCATGCAACCACGACACTTTGCCTGGCGGTCCTGGAAGAGATTGTCCATCCGGGCATGAAAGTTTTTGATCTGGGAACAGGGTCCGGTATTTTAGCAATTGCCGCGGCTAAATTGGGGGCTGAGGTCGCTGCTGTTGACCTGGATGCTGTTGCTGTTCAGGTTGCTCAAGAAAACGTGCAGTTAAACATGGTGGCAGATCGGGTCCGGGTTTTAAAGGGTGATCTCGGAACTGTTTTAAGCGGTCAGGCTGATTTGGTAATAGCCAATATTATTGCAGATGTAATAATTGCCTTGTTGCAGGACCTGCCCCGCTTGTTGCACCCGCAAGGGGAATTTCTGGCTTCCGGAATAATCGAGTCCCGTGTGCCGGAAGTAGAGAAGGCAATGAGAGCTAAGGGCCTGGAGATTGTCGAACGGCGGGAGGACTCTGGCTGGATACTTATCAGGACGAGGTGGGCTGAAGGTGTATCGTTTTAAAATCGGGGAACTTGGGAAAAAGGTTTTTTGGTTAATAGACGGGGAAAGGGAACATCTTGTAAAAGTCTTGCGCCTTGTTAAAGGTGACCGGGTGATTGGTTTTGACAATAGCGGCGCCGAATGGCTGGGGGAAATTGAAAAAGTCGAGGATAAAAGTGTTACCTGCCGGATCCTGTCCAAGCAGTATCCTGATGTGGAAGCCCATTCTTTAGTTTACCTTGTAGCCGGCTTGACAAAAAGCGAAAAGATGGATTGGATAATTCAAAAAGGAACTGAGTTAGGAATGGCCGGCCTTGTTCCCCTGCGTACCCGGCGGGCCGTGCTGCGCCTGGAAGGAAGCAAGGCCCTGGAACGGGTGGAGCGCTGGCAGAAAATTGCTTCAGAGGCCGGAAAACAGTCCCGCCGGGTCCGAGTGCCTTTAATCCAAAATATCAGCGACTGGCAGGAACTTTCTGAAAAATTACCTGCTTCTACACAATGGATAATACCCTACGAAGCAGAAAAGGCTCAACCTCTGGCCAAGTTATTGCCGAAACTTGATTTTGCTAAGCCTTTGGCTATTATTATTGGTCCGGAGGGTGGGTTTGAGCAGTCGGAAGTGGCTTTTGCCCAGGAAAGTTTAGGAGCAGCAAGTGTTACTTTAGGTCCGCGTATTCTTCGGGCGGAAACAGCTGCTTTGGCAGCTTTAACCTTAGTTTTGGCAGCCGGCGGGGATTTGGGATAAATGCATAATTCATAATGCACAATGCATAATTAAGCATTACCTGATTCGATGTTTAATTATGAATTAAGATTATGCATTAATTATTCGAACCGGTACTAATCATTGTGCATGATGAATTCTTAATTATGCATTAATTATCGGAGCGTGCTTTCTTGGGGGTTATAAAATGGTTTTGGAGAATAACAAACGTTCAGAGGAGGATCCTAAAGTTTGTTTTATTACCTTGGGATGTAAAGTGAACCAAACAGAAAGTGAAGCTATGGCCCAGCTTTTTCGAAATGCCGGCTATCAAACGGTTGACTCCGGACGAACTCCTGACGTTGTTGTAATTAACACCTGTACAGTTACTAATATGGGTGGCAGGAAATCACGTCAGGCAATTCGCCGGGCGGTAAGGGCTTTCCCGGAAAGTCTGGTGATTGTGACCGGCTGTTATTCCCAAACCGCATCTGATGAGGTGCTTGATATTCCTGGAGTTGATCTGGTTTTGGGGACACAGGACAGGATGCAGGTTTTGCAGTGGATTGAACATGTCAGACAAACTGCTGAACCTTATAATGCAGTTCGCAATATTTGGAATGCCAAGGAGTTTGAGGAGTTTCCTCAAATTAAGGAAGAGAGCCGGACCAGGGCTATGCTTAAGATTGAGGAGGGATGTAACAGGTTTTGTACTTATTGTATTATTCCCTTTGCCCGGGGACCGGTCCGGAGCCGGTTGCCCGGAAATGCTTTGGCTGAAGCAGAAAGGCTTGTTAAAGCCGGCTACCGGGAGATTGTTCTGACAGGTATTCATATCGGTGCTTATGGCGAAGATCTGGAAGGAAATTGGGATTTAGCCCGCCTTGTCCGGATGATGCTAAAAATCCCCGAAATTCATCGCCTGCGGCTCGGTTCTATTGAGCCTGTTGAATTTAGTGAGGAACTTATTGATACTATTACAGCTTCACCGGCTATCTGTCCCCATTTGCATATTCCGTTACAAAGTGGCAGTCCTGAAATTCTGGCCGGAATGCGGCGGCTCTATACCCCCGCTGAATACCGGAATTTATTAGAAAGGCTTTTTCAATCTATCCCCCGCCTGGCGGTTACAACCGATGTAATCGTAGGATTTCCCGGGGAGAGTGAGGCTGACCATGCTCAAACTTTAGAGTTTGCCCGGGCTTGTGGTTTTGCCGGCATTCATGTATTTCCTTATTCCAAGCGTAAAGGGACACCTGCCGCTGCTTATGCCGATCAGGTTCCCGACCGGGTCAAAGCCCGGAGAGTCAAGGAAATGCTTCATGTTTCCAGGGAAAGCCGGCAGGCATATATTAACAGGATCTTAGGGCAGACCGTGGAGGTCCTGGTAGAACGGGTCGATGCTCAGGGTCAGGCTTTGGGACATACTGAAAATTATTTGACAGTTACCTTGCCGTCTCAATTAAACGGTAAAAATTGGAAGGAAGGCCAGGTTGTTTCAGTTCTTCTGAATGAAAAACATATTTATCCGGAAAAATTTGTTTCAGAAAGTTAACCTGCTAAACTAAGTCAGGCATCTATATTTAGGTGCTGTTTTATGTTACCATAGTGTCAAATATGAGAATATTACATTTATTTATAGAATAAATGAAAGGGTGCAGATAAATGGCGGATTGCATATTCTGTAAAATAATTAACAAAGAGATACCCAGTGAAATTATCTATGAGGATAAGGATGTGATATGT
>DATMXV010000087.1:0-5956 GCA_035561335.1 Desulfitobacteriaceae bacterium | reverse complement strand
ATTATATATATCTACCTGAGTTTCCGGCAAATTTCGGCACGATTCGCAGTAAAAATGTGAGATAATCAACAAGAACTGTCAAGATATTATTAAAGTTTAAAAATTATATTACTTTTTCTCCTATTATTATTAAATTTCAATTATATTTTTTGCTAATAAATGTTGGAGGTTCCACTGTGCAAATCTTCTCCTTTCTGTCATTTCTGGCTTTTATAGTTTACCTCCGCTTAGGTTTTCAAGTATATCAGGCTGACCGCCAGCAACGTCTGAACAAGTTATTCCTGGCCTTAACCCTATGTCTGGCTATCTGGTCGTTAGGGTACGTTTTTGTTTATTATAACCTCGATGAAACAACGGACCAATTTTGGTTTTGGAATAAGTTCTCAGCTTTCGGCTGGGCAATTTACAGCGGAATCATCCTTCATTTGGCTTTTGAATTGACCGGTAAAGAAAGATTTATGCGTAATTCATGGGCTTATATCCTAATCTATGGTCCGGGAGTAGCTGCTCTGGCTGTAGAATTGGTCTTCTTTGGTCCGGCTTACCATCCTTTATACGCTAAAAATCTCTTCGTCTTATTCCACGGCTTATATTATGTCAGCTGTATTGTCGCGGGTTTAATTCTGGTTTGGAGGTGGGGACAGAAGACTTCCTTGCGCCGGGAGAAGAAACAAGCCAGGCTCATTGTCTGTTCCGGTCTGATTTCCTTTGTTTTAGGCTTTGTTATTCAAACAATCATGCCTTTACTGAAAATACGGGAAATTCCCCAAAGCGGGCAAATTATAGCTCTTATTTGGGCTTGGGGAGTCTCCCAGGCGATTTTCAAGTATAAATTTTTAAATCTGTCCGCTTTGGTAAATACTGATCAGATTTTGGCAGAGGTAAAAGACCTCGTCTTTCTGTTGGATACTGAGAAAAAAATAATCAGAGTAAACCGGCGGACTACGGAAGTTCTTAACTTCAAGGCCTTGGAACTGGAAGGAAAACCTTTTCAGGAATTCATTGCCGCTTGTCCGGGATCCCCAAAAAACTTAAAAAACTTTTTGCATATTGAAGAAGCAAAGAGGATGGAAGTCCAACTGTCAGCTAAATCAGGCGAAAAAATTCCCATTGATCTTTACCTGACAAATGTCAAAGATAATCTGGGGGATATCGCCGGTCTTCTTTTAATCGGGCAAGATATCCGGAGCTTTAAGAATTTGGAGTATTTAAGCTTCCATGATCCTTTGACAGGCTTATATAACCGTCTTTTTTTTGAACAGGAAATGCAGCGTCTGGAAAAGGAGACCGATAAATCAGTCGGTATTATTCTTTTAGATATTGACGGTTTAAAGTTGATCAATGATACTTTTGGCCATGTGACCGGGGATAAACTGATTCTTACCGGTGGGCAGGCCATAAAGAGAGTGGTCGGTCCTCTTGGTATCGCCGCCAGAGTAGGCGGAGACGAGTTTGCCGTTCTTTTAAGAGAAATTAATGAGGGACAAATGCAGGAAATTTATCAGAAAATAAAAAATGAAGCGGTAGCTTTCGAGGAGAAGGATATCGATATTGCCCTCAGCCTTTCGGCGGGATATGCTTACAACACAGGCGTTGTTGATATTCGGAAGCTCTTTAAAGAGGCTGACGATAATATGTACCGGGAAAAACTTTTCAAGAATAACAGTCCCCGCAGTGCAATCATCAAGACCTTGACTGAAACTCTTCAGGCCCGTGATTATATTACGGAGGGACATGCCAAACGGCTGCAGGATATTGTTAATGCCATGGGCAAAGCTTTGAAACTTCCCGAGTCAAGTTTGAGAGACTTGCAGCTGTTCGCGCAGTTTCATGATATCGGCAAGGTGGGGACCCCGGACCGGATTCTCTTTAAACCCGGACCACTGACCCTGGAAGAAAAAAACGAAATGGAGCGTCACTGCGAAATTGGCTACCGGATTGCAGTGTCTTCACCGGAATTAATCCCAATAGCCGACTGGATTCTCAAACATCACGAATGGTGGGATGGTTCCGGGTACCCTATTGGCCTCAAAATGGAGAAAATCCCCTTAGCCTGCCGGGTACTTGCGATCGCAGACGCCTATGATGCGATGACCAATGACCGTCCTTACCGCCTGGCAATGAGCAGGGAAAAGGCCGTGTCCGAACTCCTGAACGGGGCCGGGATACAATTCGATCCAAGTCTGGTCGAAGTATTTCTGGCTGTTTTTTCTGAGTATGCCTCTGTTGTCGAGGTAGGGGCTTGAGTAACCGGCCTTTTGTCCGGACAAAAGGCGCCGCAACTTGACTTCGGGGCCTTTTTATGGTATTTTGTTTCCATATGAATAAAGACGTTGACGGAGAAGAGTAAGCCTGAAGCGAAAGGCAAAGCGAGCCGGAGACGGTGCAAGCCCGGTACGAGTAACACTGGCCCAAAATCCCTCCCGAGTTGCAGACTAAACGCTTGTAACGCCAGTAGGCCGTGCCGGAGTCCCCCGTTATCGGGAGCGCATATGATAGTATGCAGTAATGGGTGGTATAGCGAGTTTCTCGTCCTTTTATTTGGGCGGGGTTTTTTTATTAAGTTAACGAATTTGTATATATCCAGAAGGAGAGAAAACAACATGTATCAAAAGGTAGGGCAGAACCTGAGCTTCCCCGAGCGGGAGAAAAAAATCCTGCAGTTTTGGAACGACAATAATATCTTTGAAAAGAGCCTGCTGGTAAACAAAGGGGCAGACAGCTACGTCTTTTATGACGGCCCGCCCACCGCGAACGGCCAGCCGCATATCGGTCACGTGCTTACCCGCGTAATTAAGGACACTATTCCGCGCTACTACGTTATGAAGGGCAAAGACGTGCCGCGCAAAGCGGGCTGGGATACCCACGGCCTGCCGGTAGAACTGGAAGTGGAGAGGGAACTGGGTCTGGACGGCAAGGAACAAATCGAGGAGTACGGTATGGCCGGCTTTATCGACTGCTGCAAGGCCAGCGTCTGGAAATACAAAGGTATGTGGGAGGAGTTCTCCGCCACCGTTGGCTTCTGGGCCGACATGGAGAAACCCTATGTAACCTATGACAATAACTATATCGAGTCGGAATGGTGGGCCCTGAAAACCATCTTTGACAAGGGCCTTTTATACAAGGGCTATAAAATCATGCCCTATTGCCCGCGCTGCGGCACGCCGCTTTCCAGCCACGAGGTGGCCCAGGGCTATAAGGATATCAAAGAGCGCTCAGCCACCGTACACTTTCTCGTAAAAGGGGAAGAGAACGCCTCCATCCTGTCCTGGACTACCACACCCTGGACGCTGCCCTCCAACGTGGCCCTGTGTGTTAACCCGAAGGAAACCTATGCCAGGGTAAAGTATAAAGACAGGATTGTGTATATGGCCGAGGCGCTGCTGGACAGCGTTTTGGGCGCGGGCAGCTACGAGGTGCTGGAAACCTTTCCCGGCAAAGCGTTGGAATACAAGGAATACGAGCCCCTGTATAAGTTTGTCCAGCCGGCCGAGAAGTGCTGGTATGTTACCTGCGCCGAGTTTGTTACTTTAAGCGACGGCACCGGCGTTGTGCATATAGCACCCGCCTTTGGTGAGGACGACGCCCAGGTAGGCCTCAAGTACGGCCTGCCCTTTGTGCAGCTGGTGGACGGCAAAGGTGAGATGAAACCCGAGACAGACTGGCCCGGCGTATTTGTAAAAGACGCCGACATGCCCATCCTGCAGGATTTGGACAAACGGGGCCTTTTGTTTGACGCCCCCAAGTTCGAGCACAGCTACCCCCACTGCTGGCGCTGCGACACGCCGCTTATCTACTATGCGCGCGAGGGCTGGTTCATTCGCATGACCGCCGTGAAAGACGATTTGATCGCCAACAACAAGACTATCAACTGGATTCCCGAAAATGTGGGCGCCGGCCGCTTTGGCGACTGGCTGGAAAGCGTCCAGGACTGGGCAATCAGCCGCGACCGCTATTGGGGGACACCGCTTAATATTTGGCAGTGCGAATGCGGTCATATGCAGGCAATCGGCAGCATCGCCGAACTTAAAGAACTGAGCGGCAACTGCCCCGCTGACATCGAACTGCACCGTCCCTACATCGATGCGGTAACCATCAAATGCCCGGAATGCAGGGCGGAGATGCACCGTGTACCCGAGGTAGTTGACTGCTGGTTCGATTCCGGCTCCATGCCTTTTGCCCAGCACCATTACCCCTTCGAAAACCGGCAGCTGTTCGAGGAGCAGTTCCCGGCGGACTTTATCTCCGAAGCCGTGGACCAAACCCGGGGCTGGTTTTACTCTCTGCTGGCTATCTCCACCCTGCTGTTTAACAAAGCGCCCTTTAAGAATGTAATTGTTTTAGGCCACGTCCAGGACCAGTTTGGCCAAAAGATGTCCAAATCCAAGGGTAATGTCATCAGCCCCTCGGAGGCCCTGGCAAAATACGGCGCAGACCCTATCCGCTGGTACTTCCTGTCCAATTCCGCGCCCTGGCTGCCCAACAAATTCTATGATAAAGCCGTCCTCGACTGCCAGCGCCGTTTCCTGGGTACGCTGTACAACACCTACGCATTTTATATCCTGTATGCCGATATCTACAGCTTTGACCCCACTCAGCACAAGCTGGACCCGGATAACCTGTCTGTTATGGATCGCTGGATCCTTTCCAAGCTGAACCACATGGTCCAGGACATGGACAGCGATATGGCGAATTACCGCCTGCCCGAGGCAGCGCGCGGCCTGCAGGAATTTGTGGATATCCTGAGTAATTGGTATGTGCGCCGCAGCCGTGAGCGTTTTTGGAAGGATGAGATCGACGCCGACAGCGTGAACGCGTTTATGACTCTGTACACCTGCCTGGATACTGTGGCCAGAGCCGCCGCACCCATGATCCCGTTTATGACGGAGGAAATCTACCAGAATATAGTGCGCACAGTGGACAAAAACGCGCCTGAAAGCATCCACCTGAGCACTTTCCCCGTGCCCTGCCTTACGCTCATCAACCCCGTACTGGAAGCCGACATGGAAGAGGTGCTGGAGGTTGTAACCCTGGGCCGGGCGGCGCGCAACGGCGCGGCCATCAAGAACCGCCAGCCGCTGCCTGCCTTGTATGTGCAGGGCAGCCGGGAGCTGGCTGACGAGTTCCGCCGGATCATTATGGAGGAACTGAATGTGAAAGACATCCGGTATGTGCAGGACACTACCCGGTTTATGGATTACAGCTTTAAGCCCCTGCTGAAAACCGTGGGCCCAAAATACGGCAAACTGCTGAACGAAATCCGGACGGCGCTTTCCGGGCTGAACGGCCTGGCCGCGAAAAAGGAACTGGACAGGACGGATATCCTGACCCTGGAACTGCCTTCGGGTAAAGTAACGCTGGAAAAGGAAGACTTGCTCATCAGCCTAGAGCAAAAGGAAGGCTTCTACACCGTGTGCGATTATGGCCGCACTGTGGCCCTGGATACTAATATCAGTGAGGAACTGCGCGAGGAAGGCTTTATGCGCGAGGTTATCAGCAAACTGCAAACTATGCGCAAAGAATCAGGCGCGGAGGTAACCGACCGCGTCAAGGTTACCTATGCCGCAGGTGAGTATGCAAACAGCGTTATTCAGAAAAAACGTGATTTCATTATGGGCGAGGTCCTGGCTGTAGAGCTTGCCGCCACCAAACCTGCAGGCTATACCAAGGAATGGGACGTAAACGGAGAAGCCGTAACCTTTGGTGTGGAAAAGGCGTAGTTAAAATTGAATCCAAACCCCTGTTTTTAATCAGGAAGCTAAGCCGCCCCCGGCAGTCAGGCTTCCTCTTTTTTATAAAAAATAACCAACCAAAGCAAATTATCGCCTCAGCCGGCTATCTGGTTGTTATTTTATTCAACTTGATGCGCTCAATTCCGTATTTGCTATTGGGCTGCCAGGTCCTTGCGTAAAGCTACAGCCTTATGCAGATAAATATGCTTGATTTCCCTTTGCCT
>DATMXV010000086.1:0-18463 GCA_035561335.1 Desulfitobacteriaceae bacterium | reverse complement strand
TGAAAAAGGGAAGTCAGTTGAAGCTGACGCGGTGCCCGCCACTGTAACAGGGAGTTAACTCACATCATGTCACTGAGACATGCTCGGGAAGACGTGAGTTGATGATGATCTTAAGCCAGGAGACCTGCTTATTCCGAAGTTTAACTACCTACGGGAATGTTAGGGGGTATAATATGCATGTCAGCAGTTAGACTGCTTAATAGCAGTCAGAGCATACTCTTCCGTAGGGAAGGGTATTTTTGTTTTATCAAGTTTGGTAATTTGCAGATTAGCAAACTCGATGGAGGTGGGACATAATAACAAATATTAATCATCTGGATGGTCACATCTCTAAAGAAGGAGTGCGCAGACACCATCAGAGAATCAGACATAACCACGGCGAATTGGTTTCTCTTGATTTCTATGCCTATAATTCCAGGATCAGGCATTGGAATCCTGTTTTTAAAGCAGTTCTTTCCATTCTGACAGTGCTTCTTTGCATTGCCCTGAATAACCCCTATGTATCTGTTGTGGTAATTACGGCAATGGCCTATCTGACTGTTATAAAAGGAAAGCTTCCACTGCCTGAATATTTAGCGGTCCTGGCGATTCCAATCGTTTTTATCTTGGTTAGCGTCTTTGCCATTATCATCGATTTTTCCAGACAGCCCATGGGGCAGTATAACCTGAATCTGGGTTTTTGTTATGTGTTTACATCCCGGGCCATGCTTAATCAGGGGTTGTTCCTGATTCTAAAGATTTTTGCCGCTATCAGCGCCTTGATGATGATGACCCTGTCGACGCCTTCCTCCGAGATTATTTATGTGCTGCGGAAAGTACATGTGCCTAAGATAATTGTAGAACTGATGAATATGATTTACCGTTACATTTTCGTTTTGACAGATGTTTTTCTTAAAATGAAAAACTCTGCGGAGTCCCGTCTGGGCTACTGTGATCTTAAAACCTCCTGGCAGACATTTGGCAGCATCGCCGGCAATTTGCTGGTCGTTTCCTTGAAAAAGGCCAATGCTTATTATGATGCCATGGAGGCAAGATGCTATGACGGAGACCTTTTATTTCTTGAGGAAGAAAAAAAATGTGAGAAAACATTAATTGCGGCGGCGGCAGCTTTCATGATCTTTTTGCTTATGCTCTGGGGCTTTACAAAATAGAAAGGATAAATGATGGAAAAAGCAATCTTAAAGGTCGAAGATCTGTCCTATGTCTACGGCAACGGTATGGCTGCCTTGAATGACGTAAGCGTGGATATCTATGAAGGCGAGAAAATTGCTGTTATGGGTTCCAATGGCTCCGGAAAATCCACGTTTTTTTTGAACATGAACGGCGTATATACACCGCAGCGGGGAAAAATCGTTTACAGGGGGAGTGTAATCACTAAAAAGACCGTAAAGGATCTTCGCAAA
Organism: Desulfitobacteriaceae bacterium; assembly: GCA_035561335.1. Classification (GTDB taxonomy): domain Bacteria; phylum Bacillota; class Desulfitobacteriia; order Desulfitobacteriales; family Desulfitobacteriaceae; genus UBA2264. The sequence continues at coordinate 17,060 of DATMXV010000086.1, read as the reverse complement.
AATATCGGAATCGTGTTTCAGGATGCGGACAATCAAATCATCGCTTCCACTGTCAGGGCGGAGGTTGCTTTTGGCCCGATGAATTTAAAACTCCCCAAAGAGGAAGTGCTTGAACGGGTCGAGGAAGCCCTGGCCTATATGAATATCACCGATTTTAAGGAGCGTCCGCCCCATTATTTGAGCGGCGGTGAAAAAAAACGTGTCAGTATCGCGGATATCATTGCCATGAAACCGGAAATTATTATTTTTGATGAACCGACGGCCGCCCTGGACCCGATAAATGCCATGATGCTGGAAGAAGTACTGGCTGAGCTTGGTGCGGAAGGCAAGACATTATTGATTTCCACGCACGATGTTGATTTCGCTTACAGGTGGGCCGAACGGCTCCTTGTATTTTGCCAGGGGAAAATCATCGCCGATGGAAAACCTTTGGAAATATTTCAAAACAAAGCAATTTTAAGTCAGGCAAATCTAAAACAACCAACCATGCTGGAAGTTTATGAGTTGCTTGTAGAAAATGATCTCCTGGAAGATAAAAAAGCATATCCGAAAGATACGCAGGAATTTAAGCAAATATTAAAAAAATATTCAGGTTTTATTGCTAATTTAGCTTAGTCACTAAATGCATAAACATAAGGGGGAAACCAGAATGAATCAAAAGCAAAAGAACATTCTTGCTATGGCAACTGTATTTGCCTTAACCTTCGGAATAGTTCCGGCGGCAAACGCAATGCACATTATGGAAGGATATCTTCCGCCAACATTTTGTATTGTTTGGGGTATCATTTGCATTCCCTTCCTGGTAGCCGGTTATTTTTCGCTTAAGAAAACATTATCGGAGGACCGTAAATCCATTACAATTCTGGCGATAGCAGGCGCATTCATTTTTGTTATATCTTCTTTGAAGATCCCGTCAGTGACAGGAAGCTGTTCACATATGACCGGCACAGGACTTGGCGCGATTTTATTCGGGGCAAGCGCCGTCAGCATCCTGGGTATCATTGTCTTGATTTTCCAGGCGATACTGCTTGCCCATGGCGGATTGACTACTCTGGGCGCCAATACTTTTTCCATGGCGATTGCCGGTCCGTTTGTCGCTTTTGGAATCTATAAATTATGCCAAGCGCTGAAAGTCAATAAAAATGTCAGTGTTTTTCTGGCGGCGGCAATCGGTGATTTATTTACCTATTGTATAACCAGTGTTCAGCTTGCCCTTGCCTATCCGTCTGCAAATGGAGGCGTGGCCGCATCAGCGGTCAAATTCCTGGCAGTATTTGCACCGACCCAACTTCCTCTGGCAATTATCGAAGGTATTTTGAGCGTTGTTATCATTATGGGTCTTCAAACGTATGCCAAATCAGAATTGACAGGGATAGGATTTCTTAAGGTAGGTGAAAAATAGTGACTAAAACAAAAAAAACAGTTTTCATATTATTGGTTATTGCTGTATTGATTGCCCTTATACCATTATTTGCCTTAAAGGGTGCGGAATTTGGGGGATCTGATGATGCGGGAAGCCAAATGGTTACCGAGATTACGGGTACCGATTATGAACCTTGGTTCACGCCCGTTTTGGAAACTTGGATAGGCGGAGAATTGCCGGGCGAAATTGAAAGTTTACTCTTTTGCGTCCAGACGGGTATCGGAGTTGGTATTGTGGCCTTTTTCATGGGAAGATTTGTGGAAAGAACGAAGAGAGAACGAACGGCAAAAACCAAATAAGGGTCTAAAAGTTGTTTCTTGTTTAGAGAAACCCTGGGAATTCAATTTGCTGTTGCTTTGCCTGTCATGATACTCGGCGCCATATTGCTGCTCAAAGAGGAACATATCCACCGGCACAGGCATGCGGAGTATGAGCATGAACACCGGCACCGCCACAATGATCTGCATCATGGGCATTTTCATCCGGGTGTTGATTCAGTAAAGAAATCTCATTTGCATATTCACTGAAAGTGATTTTTACAACAACCATTCATAATTGCGCTTGTCTAGATTATGCGGCGAATCTGTACTGTATTTGCCTTGATAACAAAAATAACCAAATAGTTTTCCGCTATTAAGTACCGGTAGCCTTTAGACTTCAGGGCGGCATCCCGGACAAAAGGATACCGTTCCGGCATTTCGGTAAGACTGCCGGTTTTTTCTACAATCAATAGGAAAATATTATTATTTTATATTTGCCCATGTAAACTGTTCTTCAACTGCCTGGCAACTTCAAAAAAATCCTCGCCATCAGCACCTTGAGAAAATTCGTCAACGAACATAAAAACTTAGTATTGTCTTTGGTATTTTTAACTGATGCTTGTTAGACTGTGAACCCTTCTCTTGATGAAGGGTTTTTTAATGAGACTTTTTTATCTGAAAAACTACTCTAAAGGAGAGCGGATTAATGTTTAAGTATCTGAAAAAATTCTTGATATATGTTTGCTTGGTAATGACTTTGGTATTGCCGGCAGGGTGCGGTCCCGGCCAAACGTTGTCTAAGACAGGCAATGTTACACTTCAATATGCCAAAGGTTTTCAAATTGAGAATGTAGCCGGCGGCTGCCAAAAAGTAACCGACGGTCAAGGCAGGGTCTTGCTTTTAGTTCCCCGGGATAAACAACCGCCGGCAGAATTTCAAAACCTGCCTGTGATTCATACGCCGGTAAAACAGGTAGTGACAGCATCTACGACCCAGGCAGCTTTAATACGGCCTTTAGGAGAATTGGGCAGTATTATTGGCGTGAATTGTGAAAAGGACCAGTGGTATATTGATGAAGTCAAAGCGGGAATGGAGAAAGGAAATATTCAATTAATCGGCAGCGGGACGGGCAATTTTGATTATGATAAAATTGTGGCTTTAAAACCTGATGTTGTCTTTATTAGCGGGGGCAGTCCTAATGATGCTCAGGTACTAAAAAAACTGGAAGAACTTAAATTGCCGGTAGCCGTTGACAATTGCTGGTTAGAACAGGATCCCCTGGGCAGGCTGGAGTGGATTAAATTCTTTTCTGCTTTTTACGATAAAGGGCAACAAGCAGAAAGCTTCTTTACTGGTGTAGTAAAAAAGACCGAAGATATAGCAGTTAAAGTTGCCGGGGAAAAGGTTAAACCCAAAATCCTGTGGGGGATGATTTATCAGGGAAAGGCTTATGTGCCGGGCGCCGATTCTTATGTTGCTAAAATGATTGAAATGGCCGGCGGGGATTACCTCTTTAAAGATATCAAAGGAACAGGCAGTACGCCGGTCACCCTGGAAGAGTATTATGTTAAGGGCAAGGAAGCCAATATTTATATCGACAGCTCAATGGCTGATCTTGACAAAATAACGATTGCCGGTATTATTGCAGAGGGTAAGGTCCTGGCCGATCTGCCTGCATTAAAGGAAGGAAAAGCCTGGGGTTTTCAACCCTGGTATTGGCAGTCATTGGATAAAACTGATGAGGTAATTGCTGACTTAGCGGCAATTTTCCATCCGGATCTCTTTGCCGGCAGGCAATTGCAGCAGTTCAGCCAACTTCCGCAGTCTTGAAAATGAGACCCTGCAAATATAGTACAAAAAAACAAATTAGTTGTTCACATATCTTTAAACACAAAAATTCGAGAGTTTTATTGTTAATCCACCAGAATACGGAATAAAATACAAAATAGCTATACAAAAGTTTGACTTGATGATAAAATATACAAAGAAAAATTGCATATCAGGTGATAAGTGATTCTTGCCTGAGGGTAAGGATTTAATAGGGAAGTCAGTTTAAGGCTGACGCGGTGCCCGCCACTGTAAAAGGGAGTTGCTCGCATTTGAGTCACTGGAAATTATCCGGGAAGACGTGAGTCGATGATGATCTTAAGCCAGGAGACCTGCTTATTCCGAAATTTGAACTACCTACGGGAATGTTAGGGGGTGGATATCTGTGTCTTCAGGTTTGTGATGAGAATTATTTCCTGATACAGGTCAAAGCTATTATCCTTCTCAATGGGGAAGGATTTTTTATTGAGCATCAAGATTTTCGCTGTTTACAAAATTATTATAGGCAAAGTCAATTCAGGTACCAAGGTTTGAGAACCTTAGTTTAAAAGGGAAGCAGGTGCAATTCCTGCATGGTCCCGCCGCTGTAATGGGGAGATATTTCATGAACACCACTGGTGCTCCCGGGAAGGTATGAAATATTTGATGATCCGGAGTCAGAAGACCTGCCTGAAGGTGGTATACCGATAACTCTGCGAGCGATAGAGGAGGTATTAAAAGTGCTGACCGATTATAATATTCAGTATTATTAGCCTCTTGACCGAGCGGTTGAGAGGTTTTTTGTTTGCGCTGCACATACATGGGAGGTGACATTGTGAAAGAGGATGATTCCAATCTGGTTTTGACCGGAAAAGAAAAGAAGATTATCAAATTAATTCGGGAAACCGAATTTGGTGAATTAAAAATTATTATTCAGAATAAAGAACCGATTAGAATTGAAGAAATAACCAAATCCATTAAATTATAAGGGCAGGGCAGGAAAGCGTCCTGCGAAATTAATTAAGGCGGCGTCATTGATAAAGCCTGGCTATGACCTGGGCCACGGGGATAAGAAGCACTTGTCCGAATATGGTTCCGATTAGCTTGGCACCCATTAAGAAAACAACAAGGGCTTTGACATCTTCATAGGGACGGTTTCCTCTTAAAGTCTGATCGGTTATAATCGATGATTTGGGGTCAATGAAAAGCATAAAAATAATATTGGCGGTAGTATTAATTATTCCTGCCGAGGCTGAAGCTGCCAGGCGATGCTGGGCGGCAACAAGTGAAGCGGCATAGTAAGCCGACATTACCCCAATGGTATAGATTCCGGTAACAAGAACATTAAGAACTATTAACTCAAGCGGTATTTTATGATAAGGCAGACGGTTTACCATTTTCCTGGAAGGCAAAGTAATACTTTCGATAAATCTGAGGATACTGCGGAATTTTAAAGCATCGATGACTATTGACGGCACGGAACCTGTCCGTTCCAGCCTGGTTACTGCGCTGAAGAAATTATTTAAAAAAGTGGGAGTTAGGATTATGCCGAAAAATGTTCCTGCTGTTGCCGCCAAAATTACCTTCCGGAGATCGGGCAGAGGATCAATACTTAGCTTGATGGAACAATCTATCAAACCGCCAATCAAAGGGGCCTGCAGGGTATGTGCGATCAGTGAGATTAAATAGAACAGGTTAAAAAAGGTCATAGATAAGGCAAACTGCCTGCTTTTGACATAATTAAGCCGTACAGAGTAAGCAAACGTATCTATTATATGAATTATAAAGGTTAAAATATACAACTGATAAATACTAAACTCCACTTGCCCACCCCCATCCTTAATATGGCTATGCCGGATTGGGGATAGAAAGACTCAATCTCAACCCTGATTTTCATTTTGGTACCGGCCAGGCCCTGGCTCAAAAAATAAAGAGGTTCAAGGTTAAATACGGTTTATAAACCGCTGACCGGACAACGGAGGCATTACCCAAAATTGGGGTAATGCCTTTTCTCAGTTCTCTGTATACAAATATTCCTGCTTCATGCTATAATAAATTATTAATTGAATAAACTGGTGATGAGTGATTCTTACCTGAGGGTAAGAATTGAAAAGGGAAGTCAGTTGAAGCTGACGCGGTGCCCGCCACTGTAAAAGGGAATTTGCTCATACCATGTCACTGAGACATGCTCGGGAAGACGTGAGCGGATGATGATCTTAAGCCAGGAGACCTGCTCATTACGTTTATCAAAACTACCTACGGGAATGTTAGGAGGAGTTTTCTTTTGTATGCGGTATTTTTAGCAAATACTTCATAGATCTTCTGAAACCCTTCCCTGAAGAAGGGTTTTTTCATGTGGATTTTAAGGACAGGTATTTATTTGCAAGACTATGGGGGTTAACAAAATGATTATACTCTTGGGAGAATCGGCTGCGGCGCGTGAGATCTGTGAACGTCTCAATGACAGGGGGATTGAGTTTAAAAAAATACGGACCTGGACAGAAAAGACCTGTTTGCAGATTCCTTCTCTGATTCTTGACGTCAGCCATCCTTCCAGCAGCTTCAAGTATGCTCCATTGAGCCAATGGTGTAAAGAACAAGGCATTCCTTACCTCAGGTTGGAAAGACCTGAAACTAAAATTCCTAACAGTCCGTTAATTAACCCTGTATATACTTGGGAGGAAGCTTTACTCCGGCTGGAACAGCGGGTTGAAACCTTGTACCAGGAGAAAAAACGGCCGGTAACGATTTTCGTTACTACAGGCAGCAATCAATTGGAGAGTATAGTGCATAGTTCCTTTGCCCGCTCCGCCCGTTTGGTTGTACGGGTCCTCCCGGAAAGCCGTTTAATCCTGAAATGCAGTGATATGGGGATTCGTCCCGAGAATATAGTAGCAATGCAAGGACCTTTTTCCAAAGAGATAAACAGGGCTTTATTTAAGTTTTATAAAGCGGATATTATATTAACCCGGGACAGCGGTCTTATAGGCGGAACAGATACGAAAGTATCAGCCGCCCTGGAACTGGGCTTGGAAATTGTGCTTATTAAAAAAGCAAAAATCAGCACCGGGCTAACCGTAACTTCGGTCAATGAATTATTGGCTTGGGTAGACGCAAATATTACTAAGATATTATGAAATAAGGGAATAACCGAAGGCAAAGAAGAGAAACATAAAGACAGATAAACATTTATCTTTATTAATCCCTGACAAAACTTAATACAAAGAAATTCAGGTACTAAGGTTTGAGAACCTTGGTTTAAAAGGGAAGCAGGTGTAATTCCTGCACGGTCCCGCCGCTGTAATGGGGAAATGTTTCGTGTACGCCACTGGGTGACCCCGGGAAGGTATGAAACATTGATGACCCAGAGTCAGAAGACCTGCCTGGATGCGGCATGCCAATTACTCTACGAGTGATAGAGGAGGTAGGAAAAAGTGCTGATTAATTATGACTGTCAGTATTATTAGCCTCTTGACCATTCGGTTAAGAGGCTATTACCGGTTTATTGCAAGGCATGGTTTATTCCCAGGTAAATTGATTTTTTCTTGTTGGTTTTGTATGCTGGATTCCCTTTATTTGGATCCTGCATACTTATGATATTCCTCTATATACTTCCTTTCTTTCACCTAGATACTGAAGGCATTATCGGCATATGTCCAGGTATCTGGGTCTTTTCTTATTTAACGGACATAAAAACTTAGTGCTATACAAACGTCCGACTTCATGTTATGATAAATTAAAATTTGATATCCGGTAAGAGTATTCTTTCTGAGGGAAGAATTGAAAAGGGAAATCAGTTGAAGCTGACGCGGTACCCGCCACTGTAAAAGGGAGTCAACTCACAAAAGTGTCACTGGAATATTTCCGGGAAGACGTGAGTCGGTGATGATCTTGAGCCAGGAGACCTGCTCATACCAAATACCTACAGCGACCTACGGGATGTTAGGGGAGGTGAATACTTGTATCTACTTAACCTGATACTTGTTATACTGTGAACCCTTCTGTTGGCGAAGGGGTTTTTTTATTTCGGCTCTTAATAAAACTGAATACCAAGCGAGTTCAGGTACCAAGGTTTGAGAACCTCGGTTTAAAAGGGAAACAGGTGTAATTCCTGCACGGTCCCGCCGCTGTGATGGGGAGATGTTTCATGGATGCCACTGGTTATCCCGGGAAGGTATGGAACATTGATGACCCAGAGTCAGAAGACCTGCCTGAAGCCGGCGTACTGATTACTCTGCGGGCGATAGAGGAGGTAGGGATTTGTGCTGATCAATTATAACTGTCAGTATTATTAGCCTCTTGGCCAAGCGGTTGAGAGGCTTTTGTTTTTTGGTTTAGAGGAAAAGAGAGGATGATATAGAGGATGGATTTAATGAAAGGATTTTCAAGAAAGCTATGTTCATATTTGTTGATTACGGCAATGCTGTTTTTAACTGTTGGGATACAAAGCTTATTACCTCAACCGGTCCTGGCTGATTCCGGCAGTATTCCCAAACGCCTGGCCGGGGCCGACCGTTTCCAGACAGCCAATGAGGTAGCTGCCGAGGGCTGGAAAGCCGGAGCAGACAACGTTGTCCTGGTTAACGGCTACACCTTTGCCGATGCCCTGGCGGCCGTTCCCCTGGCCTTTAAACTTAACGCGCCCATCCTGTTAACCGAGACAAATACTATTCCGGCCTCTACCCGGGAGCAAATACAGGAACTGGGACCTGAAAATATTACCTTAATCGGCGGCAGCGGCGTTATTTCCCAGACCGTTCAGGAAGAACTGCAGAAAGTATATGGAACGGATAATGTCCTGCGCTACGGCGGGGCGGACCGCTATGAAACCGCGGCGCTCATCGCCGCCGCCCTGGGCACGACAGGGAAAGCAGTGCTGGCTAATGGGGAAGATGGTCATTATCCGGATGCCCTGGCGATTTCCAGTTATGCCGCTTACCAGGGGATTCCGATTCTTTTTACGGAGAGAACGGCCCTCCCCGGTCCGACAGCGCAAGCCCTGGCCGCGCAACAAGTCAGTTCGACGATCGTAGCCGGCGGCAGCTTTGTTGTCCCAGAGGAAATTTACAACCAATTGCCGGGCGCGGTCCGTTATGGCGGAAGTGACCGCTATGCAACGGCGGCGGCGATTGCCGAGGGCTTAAAACTCAACCTCAGCCGGCTCTATGTAGCTACCGGCCTGAATTTTGCCGATGCTTTAACGGCAGGTAACCTGGCTGCCCATACTTTCTCGCCAATTATCATGGTTGATAAGGGTATCCCGGAAGCCAGCGCGAATTACCTGGCCGGTCATAAGGGGTCAATCTCCGGCCTGATAATTGTGGGCGGAGAAGGAGTCATCAGTGCGGAGCAGGAAAGCGCCCTGCGCCAGGCAAGCAGCTTGCCTGAAGATACTCAGGTCCAGCCTCAGGTTGTAACACGCGGGCAAGTGGATGAAACCATTAACGATTTGGTAACCTGGGAAAAAGCATATCTGCAAGAGGCTTTTGCCGGTGCCGACCCGGGAGAGATTGTTGATCCTGCGGCGCACAATTGGCCGACAATCGGACTGGCAAGACTGGAACGTAATGATGATTTGTCAACCTATTTGACGGAAGATGAGAAGTATATTGTCCAGGAATGGGATTCAGCTTCCCGCGCAGTGACTAATCTGGAAAGAATGGTATTGGCTGTAGGGGCTGCCCAAGGAAATCCCTGCAGTTTTGGCGGGAAAGACTTAACAGCCGAAATCTATAATTATCCCGAGATTGAGGCCCAAGGGATCAATGGGCCGGTTTTTGCCTTGATTGCCCTGGACAGCGGAGACTATGAAATCCCGCAAACCGCCAAGTGGACAAGGGAAAAACTCCGGAAAATAATTATGGACAAACAACTGTCTGACGGCGGCTTTTCCCTGGACGGCAGCGGCGGGAGTGATCCGGACATTACGGCAATGGTGATCCAGGCCCTGGCCCCCTACTATACTGACAGCCATCCGGATGTCCGGGCTGTTGTTGACAAGGCGGTAGCCCGCTTAGCGGCATTGCAGAATGCTGCTGGGGGATTTAAGTCCTGGGGTTCGATAAACAGTGAAAGCGTTTGTCAAACAATCATCGCCCTCTGTGCAATCGGGATCGATATCGACACTGATTCCCGGTTTATCAAAAACGGCAATAGCCTGCTCAGCAACCTTTTGCAGTTCAAAGCAGCAGACGGCGGTTTTAAACATATTTTGGACGGTAATTCCAACGCTATAGCGTCAGAGCAAGCCTTAACCGCTTTGACCGCCTATGTCCGCTTTAAGGATAAGAAGAGCGCTTTGTATGATTTCAAGTAATCTTCCTAATCCTTAATATGGCTATGCCGGATTGGGGATAGAAAAACTTATTCTCAGAGCTCAAAAGCAGATTATTCTATCAGGGAGGGATTAACTTGAATAAGCGCAGAGCGTTCCTGCCGGTCTTGGTTATCCTGGCCGTGTTGCTTGTTGCAGGCTGTGCAACTGCCGGCAAGCCTTCCGCTTTGTCCGACAGTAGTGCCTTGGCTGCTGAAATGGCGGACAAGGGAGCGGCAAGCGTCAATTCCACGCCGGCCCAGACAAACGAGGGTAGTGCTGAGGGTACGGCAGGGCAGTCCGGAACACAGAGTGCCCAAACCCAAAGCACCGGAGACAGCGCCCAAAGCACCGGAGATGCGGACAAAAGTACACCGGACAAGGCAGCCGCTCCCGCAGCGGTTTCTCCAGCGCCGGACGCTGTCGCTTCCGGTGACAGTCAGCAGCAAGCCGCCCAACCAGCCGTTCCCGCCGGGAATACGGTAACTATATCTATCAACTGCCAAACCGCTGTGGCCAAGGGAATGGATAAACAGGAAAAATTCCAGGAAGTTGTGCCGCCTGACGGGGTTATTCTGCCTCCTGCCACGGTGGAAATAAGCGAGGGGGAAACCGTCTTCAATGTTCTGATCCGGGTGACGCGCGAGCATAAAATCCATATGGAGTATGAAGGTTCCAAAGGGACGGCCTATATTCAGGGGATCAATAATCTCTATGAATTTGACGGCGGGTCCCTGAGCGGCTGGATGTATTGTGTCAATGACTGGTATCCCAACTATGGCTGCGGGGAATATAAGTTAAAAAACGGGGATGTTATTGCCTGGAATTACACTTGTGATCTGGGAAGGGATTTGGGTCAGTACTGGCTTGACCAATAAAAGAATAACTTGACAAGTAAAAGAATAATTTGAAGATGTAAATGGAAAAATTAGTATGGAATTGCCGCTTCGCCTTTACGGAAGCTCCGGAGAAGCGGAAGTCCTTGGATATTTTGGATATTAAGGAGAGAAAATAGGTGGAAAGAGCTTTTTCGGCAGTCCATCCTCTGGTCAGCTTTTCATTTTTCCTGATAATCATAGTTTTTACCCTGCTTCTCCTGCATCCGGTTTTTACCGGGATTTCCTTAACCGCGGCCCTGGTTTTTTCCTGGCTTTTGCATGGCCGGAAAGGAGTCAAATTCAGTCTGGTCTTCTGTATCCCGATGTTCCTGCTGATCGCCCTTGCCAATCCTCTCTTTAACCACCGGGGGAAAACTGTCTTGTTTTACCTCCGGGATAATCCCGTTACTTTGGAAGCCGTTCTTTACGGCCTGTGTGCGGCCGCTTCCCTGATTGCCGTAGTGCTCTGGTTTTCCTGCTACAGTAAAGTTATCACTTCCGATAAATTTCTTTATTTGTTTGCCAAAGCTGCTCCTACGGTGGCCTTGCTGATTACGATGACCCTGCGGATGATACCCCAGTTAAAAACCCAATTGACAGTTGTAACATCCGCCCAACAGGCAATTGGCCTGGATGCCCGGAGCGGAAATGTGGTCCAGCGTATTAAAAGGAGTATGCGGATCGTCTCGATTCTGCTCAGCTGGTCAATGGAGGATGGAATCGAAACGGCGGATTCCATGAAAGCCAGAGGCTATGGCCTGAAAAACAGGACCACCTTTTCCTTGTTTAAATTTGACAAGCGGGACGGCTTATTCCTGACAGTGGTTGCAGTCCTGACCGGGACCTGTTTTGCCGGCTACTTTTTAGGCCTGGGCACCATGCGTTTTTATCCCTCGGTCGCTGCGCTGAAAGTCTCCGGTCCGGCGGTGGGGTTGTACACCGTATTCGGGGTTTTGGCATTTTTACCAATGATCTTTGAGTTAAGGGAGAGTCTTAAATGGCATTCTTACAAATTGAAAACCTGAGCTTCAGCTATCCTGATGCTGCCGGCCAGGCCCTGGACAATGTCAGTCTGGAAATTGAAGAAGGGGAAATGGTGGTATTATGCGGGGTATCCGGCTGTGGCAAAAGCACTCTCTTGCGGCATCTGAAGCGGGAGGTGGCCCCGCACGGCCGGAAGAGAGGGGTAATTTACTATGCCGGGAACCTGCTGGAAAACCTGCCGCCCCGGACCTCCGCCGCGGAAATCGGCTTTGTTATGCAAAATCCGGAGACCCAGATTGTAACCGATCTGGTTTGGCATGAACTGGCCTTCGGGCTGGAGAACCTGGGCCTGAGCAATCCGGAGATCCGGCGCAAAGTGGCGGAAATGGCCAGCTTCTTTGGAATCGACGCCTGGTTCAGAAAGCCGGTGGCCGAATTGTCCGGGGGGCAAAAGCAAATCCTGAACCTGGCGGCAGTGATGGCAATGCAGCCCCGGGTATTGTTATTGGACGAGCCTACCGCTCAACTGGACCCGATTGCCGCGCAGGAACTGATCGGGATAATCACCAAGATTAACCGGGACCTGGCAGTGACCGTGATTTTGGCCGAGCACCGGCTGGAAGAGGCCTTTCCCAGGGCGGATCAGGTGGTGGTGATGGATAAAGGCCGGGTAATCTGGGCCGGCGAGCCTGCGAAAATAGACCTGATGCTGGAGCAAGAAGCCGGACATGCCATCTCTAAAGGCTTGCCTTCCCCTATCAGGATCTACAGCGGGATCCAAAGGGGAAACTGTCCCTTGACAGTCCGGGAAGGAAGAAGCTGGTTGAATGAACTCCTGGCTTCCGCCGGCAGGGACCTGGCAGGGGAACCTGTCAGAGGATTGAACAGGGAAGGGGCCAAACAACAAAAATTATCCAAATTAAAAGCAAACCAGGATAAGGCGGCAGTCCCCGGCAGGCCGGCGGCTGTGGAACTCAAGCAGGTCTGGTTCAAATACGAGCGGGAGGGACAGGACATTTTGCGAGGAGTATCCCTGCAAGCCTACCCCGGTCAGGTCCTGGGCATTTTAGGGGGCAACGGCACCGGCAAAACGACCATGCTGGGCGTCATGGCAGGGCTGTTAAAACCTTACCGGGGCCAGGTGGCAATCGCCGGCCGGAAAATCACGGAATTCAAGTCAGGGGAATTGTACCGCAACAATCTTGTGCTCTTGCCGCAAAACCCCAAAGCCTTGTTTGTCCATGATACGGTCCGGGAAGAGCTGGAAGAAGCAGTCAACCTGCAGAAGCCGGGTCAGGAGGCGGCAGCCCGGGAAATAGAGAACATAACGGCGGAACTGGACATCCGGGACCTCCTGTCCCGCCACCCTTATGATTTGAGCGGCGGCGAGCAGCAAAAAGCGGCTCTGGCCAAGCTCCTGCTCCTAAAGCCCAAAGTGGTTTTGCTGGATGAGCCGACCAAGGGTCTTGACGCTTCTTCCAAGGAGGGGCTGGCCAAAATCCTGAGCGATTTGCGCCGCAAAGGAGTAACGGTTGTTCTGGTCACCCATGATCTGGAGTTTGCCGCCGAATATGCCGATGCCTGTGCCATGATGTTTGACGGTGATATCGTCTCCAGCGGCACTGCCGGAGAGTTTTTTGCCGGCAACAGTTTTTATACGACCGCCGCCAACCGTATGGCCCGGGGCCTGTTTCCCCAGGCAGTTACCTGCAAGGATGTGATTGAGCTATGCCGGATAAATTTACCTGCCCCAGTCCAGAGGCAAGCCTGAACCCGGACAGCAGGCCTGAGCCCGTCCCGGACCCGGAGGCAAGCCTGCCGGCGGAAGCGGGAACAAGTGCCCGCCTGAAGCTGGCCAGAATTGGCCTGATGGTTGTGGCGCCGCTGTTATTACTCGGTTCGAGCTTAACCGGGGACCGCAATTTCGGAATACTGAGTGTGTTTATAATTATTTTAGCCATGGTTCCCTTTTTTCTCAGGTTTGAGAGGCGCAAGCCCCAAGCCCGGGAGCTGGTGATAATTGCCGTAATGGCGACCCTGGCTGCCTTGGGACGGGTGGCGTTTGCTCCTGTTCCCCATTTCAAACCGACTTCGGCGATTGTAATTATCACGGCCCTGGCCTTTGGGCCTGAAGCCGGATTTTTAACCGGGGCGGTAGCCGGGGCTGCTTCCAATTTATTTTTCGGACAGGGACCCTGGACGCCCTGGCAAATGTTTTGCTGGGGAATGATCGGGTTTGGAGCGGGTATTTTGGGTCAGGGGTGGTTAAAAAGCAAGCTGTGCCTGTATATTTACAGTTTTTTGTCCGGCTTTGCTTATGGCTGGATTATGAATATCTGGTTTATCATTTCTTTTGTCCAGCCGTTAACCTGGGCAACTGTGATTGCCGCCTATATTTCCAGCTTCTGGTTTGATTTTACCCATGCCCTTTCAACCCTGATTTTCATTTTGGTACTGGCCAAGCCCTGGCTGAAAAAATTAAACAGGGTCAAGATTAAATATGGCTTGTAAACCGCAGGAAAACCCGGCGGCGGAACCGGGAACAAGTGTCCGCCTGAAGCTGGCCAGAATCGGCCTGATTGTTGTGGCACCGGTATTATTGCTCGGTTCAACCTTAAGCGGGGACCGCAATTTTGGAATAATAAGTGTGTTTGTGATTATTTTAGCTATGTTCCCTTTCTTCCTCAGGTTTGAGAGGCGCAAGCCTCAGGCCCGGGAGCTGGTGATAATTGCCGTAATGGCAACCCTGGCTGTCCTGGGACGGGTGGCGTTTGCCCCTACTCCTTATTTCATACCGACTTCGGCGATCATAATCATCACGGCCCTGGTATTCGGGCCTGAAGCCGGGTTTTTAACCGGGGCGATAGCCGCGGCTGCTTCCAATATGTTTTTTGGACAGGGACCCTGGACACCCTGGCAGATGTTCTGTTGGGGGATGATCGGGTTTGGAGCGGGTATTTTGAGTCAGGGGTGGTTAAAAAACAAGTTGTACCTGTGTATTTACAGTTTTTTGTCCGGCTTTGCTTTTGGTTGGTTTATGAATATCTGGTTTATCATTACTTTTATGCAGCCGGTAACCTGGGCAACTGTGGCTGCCGCCTATATTTCCAGCTTCTGGTTTGATTTTACCCATGCTCTTTCAACCCTGATTTTTATTTTGTTATTGGCCAGGCCCTGGCTCAAAATATTGAACAGGATCAAGGTTAAATACGGGTTATAAACCGATACAGTTTCATAACTATACCTTAATACATGCTGACCGAACAACGGAGGCATTGCCCAGGATGGGGTGATGCCTTTTATTGTCTTCCTAAGGTTTGTGACAAATTACATTAATAAAATTTTATCGAGATAGGAGCAAAAACAATGGAATTTTGGTTGGGAAACACTCTTCATATCATAGGCCAGAGCATCAAAATACCCTGCATGGTCGCAGTTTTTCTGCTGATAATTATTACCATCTGGCAGATAGGCGACCTGCTTGTGGAGTTATTGACTGAAAGACGCAAAAAACGTGCGGATATTCCGGCCCTTATCAAAGCCATTCATCAAGGCGGTTTGTCCCTCTTGCCGAAAATGATTGAAGACAGCGCGCTGACCCGCCGGCAAAAAGAAGCCTTGCAGATGCTGCTGGATTCGCGGTATATACCGCAAGCCTCTTTAACTGCCCTGGCCCAGAAACTCCTGACGGCAGAAGAGGGCAGGTATGAAAAGGCAACAGCCGTTACGGATGTGGTAATCAAGCTGGGACCGATGTTCGGTCTGCTCGGCACGTTGATCCCGCTGGGACCAGGAATCGTCGCTTTGGGCAAAGGGGATACGGCAACCCTGTCGACATCCCTCAATATTGCCTTTGATTCGACGATTTCAGGGCTTGCTACCGCTGCTATTTGCTATGTTATTTCCAACATTCGCAAGCGGTGGTATGAGGAATACCTGAACGGCTTTGAAGCCGTCATGGAGTGTGTACTGGAGGAGGTGGCCCAGGATGATCAGAAACAGGACTATAAGCGGCAGGCGCAGGTCGCGCTTACATCGTGATGATATCAATCCCTTGGATACTGTCGTAAACCTGGTGGATGTCATGCTGATCTTCGCCTGCGGGCTCATGGTCGCGGTTATTATGCACTGGAATGTGGATTTAACCAAGGTGGACATAATTACGGAAGAAAACCTGATAGAGGTTAAGGATTTGGAAAAGGCTATCGAGAGCGGCACTGTGGCGGAGAATTATGATTCCATGGGCATGGTCTATCAGGACCCGAAAACCGGCAAGATGTATCTTCTTTCCAAATAATTATTCATTCAGCTAATAAACCTGTAATAAACCCGATTGTTGCCGGAAGTTCCTATAAAATGAAGTTCCTATAAGATGAGGAGGAGAATGTATTGTCACTGATTGAAAGGACCAGGAACAATAAAATACTTGGAATGGTACTTGCAGTAGTACTCCTGGTTACCGGCTTATTTGACACAGCCCTTCTGCAGCCGGGCCAGGCTTTCGCAGCAGAGGTTTCGCCAGAAGTAACAGTAGGAACTGTAACCGGAAATCCCGGTGATACAATCGATATCCCGCTTACATTAACAAGTTCCGGAGAAGTATATGGGGCCCAGTTTGATTTAGCCTATGACCAGTCGCTGCTGGCTCCTATCCTTGACGCTAATGGAAAACCGGTTTTTACCGGCTCAAGTTTTACAAACGGTTTTAATATTAATACGAGTAAGCTTGCCGGCGGCAATGTCCGGGTGGGAATAACCTATCAGTCGAAGATATCTTTTCCTGCCGGGACAGGCGAGTTAATTACATTGAAGTTCCAGGCCGCGGCGGGAGCAGCTCCGGGAGGATCCTGCGACCTCACACTGTATAAGTCAGGTACAACCCCCGGGGTAAAATTGATGTCTTCCAGCAACACATACCTGAGCAATGCAGTAGCGACCAACGGCCAGTTCAGCGTATTTAATCCGGTCATAGCCGTCAGCGGAATAAGTCTGGATAAAACGACAGACAGCATCACCGCCGGCGGAACAACCCAACTGACGGCAGCAGTCGTTCCGGATAATGCCACCAATAAGGAAGTAACCTGGTCCTCCAATAATGAAGCCGCGGCCACGGTTGACCAGACAGGCCTGGTGACTGCAGTAGCGGAAGGCACAGCCGTCATCACGGCAATCACGGCTGACGGCGGCCTGACAGCGACCTGTGTTGTAACGGTTCAACCGGCTCAGGCAGAAACGATAGCCGTCACCGGAGTCAGCCTGGATAAAACGACAGACAGTATCACCGCCGGCGGAACAACCCAACTGACGGCAACGGTCGTTCCGGATAACGCCACCAATAAGGAAGTAACCTGGTCCTCCGATAATGAAGCCGCAGCCACAGTAGACCAGACGGGCC